>CALZCR010000098.1 GCA_945631445.1 uncultured Corynebacterium sp.
TCACCGCACTTGAAATAAACACTGACGCCTATGCACGTGGTGTTATATGGAGACAGGGAACCACTGATGTGATCTTCTCGCCGTCTCACTAACCGTCTGCCATGTGGAGGGCCGTCTTTTGTCTGCTTCAACCCCGCTACAGACCTTGGCCCAGCAGTTCCGCCGCCTCCGCCATTCCCCTGAGATCGCCACCCATCTGCTGCAACTGGCTAAAGCGGTCGTCGCCGCCACCGTCTCGTGGTGGGTGGTGGTCGAGTTCTTCGACTCCCAGGTCCCCTTCCTCGCCCCGTGGATGGCGCTGGTGACGGTGTACCCCACCGTCTACCAATCCCTGTTCCGCGGCGTGCAGTCGTTGGTGATGTCCTGGCTCGGTGTGGGCCTGTCCTTTGTCGTCGGCTACTTCCTGGGCGTGAACGTATGGACGTTCGGCCTGGCCCTGCTGGTGGGGATGCTCTGCGGGCTTCTGCCCGGTTTGCGCAAAGAAGGCACCACCATGGCCACGACCGCGATCTTCGTTTTGTCCAGCGCGTTCATGGGCGAAGAGCTGTTGGTGGTCGACCGGATCGTCGAAGTCGGCGTCGGGGTGGCGGTGGGCGTGGCGGTCAACGCCCTGCTGGTGCCGCCGTTGAAGGACCAGCAGGCGGCTTGGTACATCGACTCCGCCAACCGGAAGATCGGCGAAGTCCTGATCGACATGGCCGACGAGTTCTCCGGTTCCTGGGAAACCACGCAAGCCGACGATTGGCACGACCGCACCAAGAAAATGAGCGAGGACCTCTCCAGCGCCTGGCAGGCGGTGCGTGCCGCGCAGGAAAGCCACCGCTTCAACCTCCGGCGTCATCTCCCCGGCCCCCGGAAACAACGCCGCGGCGGGCGGCTGCTGCGTGACGACGTCGGCGGGGACGCCTCCTACCAGCAGATTCTGGAGCGCACCGACGAAGCCGTGACCCACCTGCGCCACCTGACCCGTACCCTGCGGGAAGCGACGTACGCCGACAGCCACTGGGACGACCGCTTCCGACAGCGGTGGTCGGACATCGTCCGCACCGCCGGCCAAGCCATCGCCGACCCGTCCATCGACGTCAGCCCGTGCCACGACCAGCTCCTGGAGCTGGCGGAGGACATGTCCCTCGCCACCGATTTACCCACTCGGGGCTGGCCACTCTATGGTTCGCTGCTCAGCAGCATGCTCCACATCGTCGTCATCACCGGCGACGTGGCCTCCACCAGGAGGACCCGCGGCTAGAACCAGGCGTCGGCCAGCAACTGCAGCGAACGATCGCGCACGGCCGGGTCAAAGGCATAGGTGACGGTGATCAGCTCGTCGGCGCCGGTGCGTTCCACGAACTCCGCCAGCTGGGCCTTCGCCGTCGCCGGCGAGCCCACGGCCTTGATCCGCAGCATGGAGTTGGCGCCGCTGAGCATGCTGCTCGGGCTCGGCTCCACCGGCGGCTGCAGCTTGCGGCTGCGCCCGACCTGGATGTCTCCGAACATCTGCTCCACCACGGTGAATTCCCGCTCGGCTTCGGCGTCGGTATCGGCGACCATCACGTTGACGCCCGCCATGACATAGGGTTTCTCGATCTGCGCGGTGGGCATCTCGGTGGTGAAGCTTTCGCGGTACACCTCGATGGCCTGGTCGATCTGGTCGGGCGCGAAGTGCGACGCCAGGGAAAACGGCAGGCCCAGCTGGCCCGCGATCGACGCGCCATTGACGGTGGAGCCGAGCACCCACACGGGCACGTCGGTGCCGGCCGACGCCGCCGAGACGATCGGCCTGCTGTGGGACGTGCCGGTCTCGCTGAACCAGCCCTGCATGTCATAGATGCTTTCCGCGAACTCCTGCGGATCACCGGAGGAGCGGCTCAGCGCCTGGGCGGTCATCCGGTCGGTGCCCGGCGCGCGCCCCAGCCCCAGGTCGATCCGGTCGCCGAACATGTTGGCCAGGGTGCCGAACTGCTCGGCGACCATCAGCGGGGAATGGTTGGGCAGCATCACCCCGCCGGATCCCACCCGGATCTGGTCGGTCAGCGAGGCGGCCCGGGAGATCAGCAGCGAAGTCGCGCTGGAGGCCAGGTTGGGGGTGTTGTGGTGCTCGGCGAACCAGAGCCGGCGGTATCCCAGCCGGTCGGCGAGGCGGGCGGAGTCCATTGACGCGGCGATGGCGTCTTCGGCGGTGCTGCCCTCGGAGATGGAGACGAGATCAAGAATATTCAACGGTGTAGCCAAGGCGGGGTGTCCTCAAATCTTTTAAGCAGTAAATACGTCCACCCGGCACAACCGTTCTCAGGCGTGGTTCATTCCTTGGACCAGTCGGCGGCTCGCCGCTTGTCGACGCCCGCCCGCACCGCCAGGCGGGCCCGGGACTTCTTGCCCATAATGGGGAGCCACACATTCCCCTGCGGAGAAAGGCCCGGCATGACCCACGTAAGCTACGCGACGCTGCACGAGAAGCTGGACGCCCTGCTCGAGAAACTCGGTGTGCCCGAGGTCGACGTCTCCGGGCTGAACCCGGAATCGGCGGCCTCGTTGCACGCCAAAGTCGACGCCCTGTGCGCCGCCCACGGCGGCGACCCGGCGGGCCTCGCCGGCGACACCCTCCCCCAGTTGCACCCCAAGCTCGACCTGCTGCTCACAGACCACGGTGGCATGGCCGCGCCCGAACACCCGGACAGCGTGGCGTCGGTGAAAGACAAGCTGAACGCGATCAGCCGGCAGCACACCGATGGCGATTCCTGAGCTGGATCTGGAATTTGTGTGATTTACCCGCACCCGTGTTCGATGCTCAGCCACTGTCTGGCCTTATCCATCGGGTCTGAGTCGATCACCTCGTCGGGTCGGACAGGGGCGTCGTGGAAGATCTCGCCGGTGCGGTCTTTGGCCTGCGCCACGGTGAGCATCAGCTGGGCCCCGTCGGGCATGGTCACCACCGTGTTCGCCGACGTGTAGCCCGCGGTGGGCATGCCGAAGCTACGCACGTCGTCCAAGTCGCGGAAAGCGAGCATGGTCATTTCCCCGGAGCTGGCGGTGCGGGCGTCGACAAGCACCGCCACGGGAAGGTCATGCTGCCCGGCGCCGTCGACGCCGGCCGGGGTGCCGCCGCCGCGCACGTGGTGGCCGTCGATGATCACCGGTCGTTGACTGTGCTTATCGACGAACGCCAACGCCTCCCCGTCCGGCAACAACCCCGCCAGCCCGGCGAGCATCGGGCCCATGTCCCCGCCGGTGTTGCCGCGCAGATCCACGACCACCCCGCAGGCGCCGTCGTCCACCGCGCGGTCGAGGCCATGCGCCAACCGGTTCGCGTAGTCCTGGGAGTCGTCCTCCAGGCGGTGCGCGGGCACGGCGGCGACGGCGACGGCGTCGCGGGCGACCACGGCGGGTTGTTGCAGCGTCGTCGTCAGGTAATCTTCGCGTTCCTCGGGGGTGAGTAGCCGGGAGTGCTTTCCGCCGGCGGCGGTGAGAGCGGCGTTGAGTTCGTCGTGGATCTCGGCGACGTCCTCGGCCCGTGCGGCGGCGTCTTCGGCGATGGCGCGGGCCTGCGCGAATTCCGGGGAAGAGGCGTACACGCCGCGTTGTTGCGCGGCACCAAGCACCACCGCGGCGTAGCGCTCGGGCGTGGGTGGGACGACGAAGATCGGCCGGCCCAGCAACGCGGCGCCGTAGGCCGGGCCCCACACATACAGCGCCGCCACGGTTGCGAGCGCCAGCACGGCGACTATGCCCGAGCAGCCGATCAGCATCTTTTTGCCCATGGTCGGTCACAGTAACCGCGGGCCCCCGGCCCCGCCATCGGGCAGGGTCGGGAGCAGGGGCAGGGTAAACCCCTAAGGTGTGTCCCTCGTGGATCTGTTGGTTGAGGGATAAGTGGTGTTTTCTGACACCCGCTGCGCGCTACCCCAGGCCGTCAGGGGCAGGGCACTAAGCTGTATCCACCATGTCTGAGCGCCCCGAACAGCCCGACCATGAGGCCCCGAAACTCCTGCGGTTCACCACCCAGGGCATCGTCCCCAACGACCGGGTCCAGATGTGGGAAGGCCACAACGCCCGGGCGCTGCTGCCCTTAGACATCCGGACGCTGAACAACCGGCCCATGCGCGCGGCGGAGACCAACCTGCACCTGCCCTCGGTGCGCCTGGCCAGCGTGTACGGCTCCTCGCAGGTGGTGGAGCGCTCGGAAAGCTTCATCAACGACAACCCCACCGGCATGATCGCCATCAACTTTGCGACGGAGGGCGACGCCTTCTTCTTCCACCGCGGCGGCAACATTTCCCTGCGGCCCGGACAGGCGATCGTCTACGACGCCGACTTGCCGTTCATGCGCGGCTTCGACGACGGTTTCCGCGAACTCGTGCTGACCATCCCGAAGCAGCGCTACCGGGAGCTGGTGGGCAAAAGCGGGGCGGAGCTTCCTGCGGTGTTTGATTTCGGCCCCACCGGCAGCCCGGGAGAGCAAGCCTTGGCGCGGTTGGTCAGCCGCACGCTCCAGCACATCGCCGCCGGGGAGACCACACATGTCACCCACACCGAACCCAGCGCGAAACCGCTGCACAGCGTCGAGGAAGAAGCCCTGGGGTTGATCCGTAACGTGCTCGGGGAGGCGGCCAGCCACGACGACGGCCTGATCAGCGCGGCCCAGCACCACATCGACCTGAACATCACCGACCAGGACCTCAGCCCGGCGGACATTGCGGCGGCCGTCGGCATCAGCGAACGACAGCTCAGCCGTATCTTCGCCGGGGCCGGCACCACGATCAGTCGCTACGTGCTGACCAAACGTCTGGAGCTCACCCACCGCGCGTTGGCCGCCCCAGAGCAGGACACGCTGGCGGTCGGCGAGATCGCCCGGCGCTTCGGGTTTGCCTCTCCCAGCCACTTCAGCAGAACTTTCCGCGCCCATTTCGGGATGACTCCGCTGCAGTGGCGGAAGGAAGCCCAGCGGCAGCGCCTGTGGGACTGACAGGGAGGTTGTGCTCCCCCACTCTTGCCTGAGCCGGACGCGGTTTGGTCTGGCACGGACAAGTCTGCGCCCGCCCCTATCCAGCGGCTGTGACGGTCGATACATTCTTGGCAACGCCACGCCGGTATCCAGTATCGGCGGCGAGGAGAATCGACCAGCTCAGGGCTCACGGGGCCCCTTGCGAAAGGACACGCCATGCAGTTCCACGTTTCCGGTTACAGCACCAAAGATCCGCTCACCCTTCCCGCAGAAGGCACCGGCCTCGATCGACCGGACGACGTCCCGGAGCAGATCGATGTGCTCATCGTCGGCGCCGGCCCCGCCGGCACCATCGCCGCCGCCCAGCTGTCCCGCTTCCCCGGCATCACCACCCGCCTGGTGGAACGCCGCGGCCACCGCCTGGAGCTGGCCAACGCCGACGGCGTGCATTCCCGCACCGTGGAGACGATGGCGACGTTCGGGGCCGCCCACCAGGTGCTGGCCGAGGCGCACGAGATCACCGACATGGCGTTCTGGAAGCCGGACCCGAAGAACCCCAGCGAGATCATCCGCGACAACAGCACCCGCGAACTGCCCAAGGACATCAGCGAGTTCCCCCAGGTGCTGCTGACCCAGGTGCGACTCATCGACCACCTCAACCGGTTCATGAAGAACGCGCCCACCCGCATGGAGCCCGACTACGGCTACGAGTTCGTGGACCTGCAGATCTCCGAGAACTCCGACGCGGAAGACTACCCCGTCACCGTCCAGCTGACCCGGACCCTGGAATCCGGGGACACGGAAGACGTCACCGTCCGCGCCAAGTACGTCGTCGGCGCCGACGGCGCGCGCAGCCAGGTGCGCAAGTCCCTCGGTTACCGCCTGCGCGGCAACCAGGCCAACCACGCCTGGGGCGTGATGGACATCTACGCCGACACGGACTTCCCCGACGTCCGTAAAAAGTGCACCATCAAATCCGAGACCGGGCGCACCATCCTGCTCATCCCCCGCGAGGGCGGCTACCTGTTCCGTCTCTACGTCGACCTGGGCGAAGTCGCAGAAGACAGCGACAAGTCGGTGCGCGACACCCCGCTGGAGGAGGTCATCAAGACCGCCAACGAGATCCTGAGCCCGTACACCGTGACAGTCAAAGACGTGGTGTGGAACTCCATCTACGAGGTCGGGCACCGGCTGGCCGACCACTTCGACGACCGCGTCTCCGAGAAGTCCTCCGGCGAGCACCCCCGCGTGTTCATCGTCGGCGACGCCTGCCACACCCACAGCGCGAAGGCCGGCCAGGGCATGAACGTCTCCATCCAGGACGGCTTCAACCTCGGCTGGAAGTTGGGGCACGTGGCCAGCGGGAACAGCCCACGAGAGCTGCTGAACACCTACAGCGAGGAGCGCGAAGAGATCGCCCGCCGCCTCATCGAATTCGACAAAGAATGGTCCACGCTGATGGCCAAACCCGCCAACCAGCTCGGCAGCGCCACCGAAGTCGAGGAGTTCTACCAGTCCACGGCCGAATTCAACGCCGGGTACATGACCCAGTACGAGCCCTCGCTGATCACCACCGAGGCCACCCACCAGAAACTGGCCGGCGGCTACCCCATCGGGCGACGCTTCAAGTCCGCCCGCGTGGGCCGCGTCTGCGACCTCGTGGAACTGCACCTCGGGCACCAGGCCACCTCCGACGGCCGCGTGCGACTCTACGTATTCG
>CALZCR010000099.1 GCA_945631445.1 uncultured Corynebacterium sp.
CAGCTGATCATCGTGAAAAACCCGGGTTAGGACCCGACTCCGGGTGACGTCAGATGCGGCTTCTGTCTCACCCGTTCCAGCACCTCCACCGCCTGCGCGGTGGTGTCGCCAGCAGCGTCCAGCCAGTGGATGCGGGTGTCCCGGTTGAACCACGACCGCTGCCGACGAACATAACGGCGGGTCCCGGTGATGGTGCGCTCCAGCGCCTCCTCCATCGAGTACTCCCCCGCCAGAGCGGCCAACACCTGGGCGTAGCCGATCGCCCGCCCAGCGGTGGACTCCGCGATCAAACCACGCTCCGCCACCAACCGTTCCACCTCGCCGACGAAACCGGCCTCGAACATGTCCCGGGTGCGTTGCTCGATGCGCGGATTAAGCCACTCCGACTCGGTGCGCAGCCCGAGGATGACCGTGCCCCAGCGCGGCGGGGCGTTGCGCGGCGGCTGCGAGGCCTGAAACGGCCGACCCGTCAGCTGGATGACCTCCAGGGCACGGACGGTGCGACGCGGGTCCTTGTCCTCGATCACCGCGGCCGCCGCCGGGTCGACCTCGGCCAGCTCCGCGTGCAGACGGTCGATCCCGACGGCCGCCAGGCGGGCCTCGTAACTCGCGCGGACCGCCGGGTCGGTGGGCGGGAACCGCCAATCGTCGATCAGCGACTGCACATAGAGCATCGATCCGCCGACCATGACGGGACAGGCTCCGCGAGCGGCGATCTCCTCGACCGCGGCGACCGCGGCCTCCTGATACTGCGCGACCGACGCTTTCTCCGTCACGGCCAAGACGTCGAGGAGATGATGAGGGACGCCCCGGCGCTCATCGACGCGCAATTTAGCGGTGCCGATGTCCATGCCCTCGTACAGCTGCATGGAGTCGACGTTGACGACCTCCCCGCCATAGCGCTCAGCCAGGTCCAACGACAGGGCGGATTTACCGGAGGCGGTCGGCCCGACCACGGCGATCGGAGGCAGTTTCATCGTCATCACATCTCCCAGACGGCTACGTAACGGCCCACGCCCAGGGAGGCGTCGGCCAGGGTGAGCTCAGCCCGCGCCGGGGTCAGCCCGGCCAGCTGGACCCACAGATCAGGTTCGAGGACGCCGCGGGCGCTCAGCCACGCCGCGGCGCCGTCTGCCGGCGCGGTATCCGGTGGCCCGTCCCCGGAGAGGACGGCGCGGCACCAGGCGTCGGCCTCCGCGGCTTCGTCGACGAGCGCGAGCGGGGCACGCGTCGTCAGCCCGGCACTCCCGTCCACGGACACCACGGTCACAGCCCCGGGGTTGAGGCCGCGGAGGTCGTCGCGCACCGAGGTGACCCGTCGGGCCTGCTCAGCCAGCACGTAACGCTGGATCAGCTCCGGCAGGTACTGGCCGGTGCCCACGTCGACGTGGGGCGCGCCCCAGGCCGCCAGCGAGCCTTCCCGGCGCGTCCGCCACTGCGGCGCGCGGCTGCCGACCAGCTCAACGTCGATGTCCGGGGCGTCGGCGAGCACCTCGGCGAGGACTCGCCGGGCGGCGTCGAGCAGCCGGGCGCCCGCGTCGTCGGCGGGGGCCAGCTCGCGCACTAAAGCGGGCGAGCCAGGGATGACCACGAGATAACCTTTCACGGCACTCCACCTTAGCGTTGACCCCGCCACGTCCTTCCCGGCCCCGCGCAACACCGGCGTGAAAGGGCACGCGGTATGTTGTTAACTGTTCTCGGGATGATGTTCCCGGGATTTTTGAACGGCAGCCGTGTCGCGCGGCGCAACGACCACTCAAGGACGGCACTCATGACGACCCCTTCGAATCCTTCCCCCCGCCCCGGTGACACGCCGAAGCCGGGGCCGCGCCCGACTCCGGGCACCATGCCAAAGCCGGGGCCGCGGCCGGGGGCGGGCACGTCGCGTCCGGCCGCGGCGCCGGTGGCGGCTCCGCCCAAGAACGATCCCGCGAAGTTCGGCCGGGTCGCCGAAGACGGGTCCGTCTTCGTCACCACGGCCGCCGGGGAGCGTCAGATCGGTTCGTGGCAGGCCGGCACCCCGGCTGAGGGGCTCGCCCACTATGGGGCGCGCTTCGATGATCTGGCCACGGAGGTGGAGCTCCTCGAGGTTCGTCTCAAGGCCCATCCCGAGGAGGCGGGCGCCATCCGCAAGCAGGCGGAGGAGCTGCGCGCGTCTTTGTCTGAGGCGGCCGTCATCGGTGATCTCGATGCGCTGGCTGAGCGACTTCACTCCGTCATCTCGCATTCGGAAGCCGCCGGCGAGCAGGCCCGCGTCCGGCAGGAGCAGCGCCGGGCGGAGGACGTCGCGCGGAAGGAGCGGTTGGCTGAGGAGGCGGAGGAGATCGCCGAGAACTCCACCGACTGGAAGGTCGCCGGCGACCGGATTCGCGCCATCCTGGAGGAGTGGAAGACCATCCGCGGCGTCGACCGGAAGACCGACGACGCCTTGTGGAAGCGCTATTCGCGGGCCCGGGACGCCTTCAACCGTCGCCGCGGGGCCCACTTCGCGGATCTCGACCGCCAGCGCGGGGAGGCCAAGCGCAAGAAAGAAGCGCTCGTTGAGCGGGCCCGGGCGCTGCAGGATTCCACGGACTGGGGTGAGACGGCGCGCGCCTACCGCGATTTGATGTCCGAGTGGAAGGCCGCCGGCCGCGCCCCGCGCGAGGTCGACGACAAGCTGTGGGCGCAGTTCCGTGCCGCGCAGGACCATTTCTTCGGCGCCCGCGACGCGGTCAACGCCGAGCGCGACGAGGAGTTCGCGGCCAACGCCGCCGCCAAGGACGCGCTGCTGGCGGAGTACGACGAGCAGATCGACCCGGCCAAGGGCTTGGACGGGGCCAAGGCGAAGCTGCGGGAGCTGCAGGACAAGTGGGATGAGATCGGTTACGTGCCGCGCGGGCAGGTCCGCGAGTACGAAGACAAGATCGGGGCCGTGGAAAAGCGAGTCGCCGACGCCGAGGAAGCCCAGTGGCGCCGCACCGACCCGGAGGCGCAGGCCCGGGCCGCGCAGTTCCAGGCCAAGGTCGATGACCTGAGCGCCCAGGCAGACTCCGCCGAGGCCAAGGGCAAATCGAAGCAGGCCGCGCAGCTGCGTGAGCAGGCCGCCCAGTGGGCCGAGTGGGCGAAGACCGCCGCCAACGTGCTCGAGGACGAGTAGTTTGCCGCAGCTGGTTCATCTGGATCGGCCGGTTCCTTCCCAGGAGCCGGCCGATTGCGTGCTCACTTTCGTGTTTTTGGCGAACCTCGCGGCCCAGGAGGCCAGCGGTGATCCGGCGGCCTCGATTTCCGTGGAGCGGGTGGCCCACCGGTTGGCGGGGTCGGCGGAGTCGGACTCGGTGATGCTGGGTCTGCTGCCCCAAGCCGACGCCACGGCGACGGAGGGGCTGCCGGTCTCCTCGCTGGGGTATCCGTTGATTCCGTCGACGCAGCCCGCCGACGCCACCGCGGACGGGTTCTTCGACTTCTTGGGTTTCGTGCACGTCAGCCTCCCGCAGCTGGAGGAACGCCACATCCTCGAATTCGAGATCGTGTTGGACGCCGACCTGCAGCCGCTGCCCGGCGAAGACTTCAGCGCCGAGGCCCGCCGCACGATCGCCACGCTGCTGTCGGGGGTGGAACACGTCGCGCGCCTGCGCGGGCGCAGCGTCTTGCAACTGTCGATCATGCATCCGCGGGGCCAGCGCCCCGGCGCCGGCCCGTTGGCCGAAGTGTTGAGCGGGCACGGGTTCCGGGCCGGGCTGACCGAAGTGCAGTCTGTGCTCACCGTGCCCGAGCACGAGCCGGCGGCTCCGCCGGCCGGGTACCGAGTGCAGCTCATCGAGGACTATCGGGTCCCACCCGAGCTCATCGACGACGTCGCCACCTTATTCACCACCGCCAGCACCGACGTCCCGCACGGCACCATGAGCACCGAGCCCGCCCGGTGGGACGCCCGCCGGCTGGCTGAGGCGGCCGACCGGTTGCGCGACCGGGGCGGGCGGCAGCTCATGGCCTTGCTGATCGACCCCGACGGTGAAGCGCACGCCCTGAGCGAGTTCCTCTGGCACGCCGGCTCTAGGCCGGACGTCGTGGAACAAGGCGCCACCATCGTCGCCCGCGGCCGACGCCGACGCGGGTTGGGCACGGCGGCCACCCGCTGGGGCCTGGCCGCCGTGCGCGCCGCCTGGCCAGAGGCCGAACGGGTGTATTCCTCCGAGGCGACCGACGACCCGGCGATGGCGGCGATCCTCACCGCCCTCGGCGCCACCCCGATCAGCGGCTCGTCCTCGTGGGAGAAGACACGTGGAGAAAAGACCGCCGGCTGACCTCCCGCGCCCTCCCGGCCCGCAAATATTCCTCCACTTTACTGCGGATGAGCAGCGTAAATGAGGTGGGCAGGGTGATTTTCCTTGCCGACGCCCCGCGGCGCTGCCATGGTGGTGATAACAGGCGGTGGCCGAACGGCCCAGCTAGCAGTCCGGTCGCCGCACCACCGGATTCAAGGAGGACCACCCGTGAAATTCCCTTGGCTGAAAGACGCGCTTGAGCAGGAGGGCCCGTTCCTCTCGCTGTACATCGACACCACCCGCACCAACGAAAACGCCGCCACCGAGATCACGAACCGGTGGCAGCACCTGCGGGAGAAGGTCACCAAAGAGGGCGCACCGAAGTCCCTGCTCGACAGCATCGAGGATTCCATTCTCCGGCCCTCCTCCATCGGCGGCGACCACGGCCGGGCGATCATCGCCTCCGGCGACGAGATCCTCATCGACCGCGTGTTGCCCGCCCCGCCCCGCGAAGACGCCGGCGCCTACGGTGACGTTCCCCTGTTGCTGCCGCTGTTGCAGCTGACGCCGCACGCCATCCGGCAGCTGCTCATCGAGGTGGACCGCGCCGGCGCCGACCTGCACCTGCGTGCCGCCACCGACCCCTCGATCGACAACGCCACCGAAAGCCTCGGGGAGGACGCCACCGTCGAAGGCGGCCACGACGAGCTGCACAAGACCACTAAATCAGGGGCCAGCCGCAACGGTTGGCGCGGCGACAACTTCGAGGCCCGCGTCGAGGACTCCTGGGAGCGCAACGCCGAGGCCGTCGCCGAACAGGTCAACAAGCTCGTGCTCAAGCACGACCCACACATGGTCATCCTCACTGGTGACGTGCGTGCGCAGTCGCTGTTGAAGGACAATCTGCGCCAGGAGGTCACCCGCCGGATTTTCGAGGTCTCCGGCGGCACCCGTGGGCAGAGCATGCAGCGCGACTCCTTCTTGGAGGCGCTCGCCGAGGTCACCCAGAAGTTTTCCGATGACCGTCAGAAGGATCTGGCGGAGCAGTACCGGGAGAGTCAGGCCCGCGACGGCGCCTCTGTGGGCGGAGCCTCCGAGATCAGCGCCTCGCTGGATCGTGGCCAGGTCGACGAGCTGTTGTTCGTGATCGGCTACGAGCCGGACAACATCGAGGAACTGCTGCTGAAGGCCATCACCACCGACGCCGGGGTCAGCGCGCTCGATGACGGGCACGTGGATCTGCTCGACGGGGTCGGCGCCTTGTTGCGCTGGCGCGACGACGCCACCCCGTCGAACGCGCTGGGCAGCATGGGCGGCGACCGTGGCCGGATCGACGCGGTGGACCCGACCCGCGACGACGTCTCCCCACGAGAGGCGGAAGAAGCTGCGATCCGCAGCAACTAACGAGGGTCGCTGACCTCTAGAACGTCAGCACCAACCGCCCACGCACACCGCCGCCTTCGAGGCGGCGGTGTGCTTCTTTCGCTTGCTCCGCCGGGAACTCCTCTGCGACGCGCGGGCTTAGCTGCCCGTCCTCCACCTGCTGACGCAGCGCATCTAGTTTCGCGTGTTCACGGGCGAAGTAGGGCACGCCGATCGGCCGAAACTGCACGCCACGTTCCCCGGCGGCGTCATAACCGCGGACGCTGATCACTGCCCCGCCGTCGCGGACGGCGCCGGTGATCTCGTCTTGTTGCACGGCGCCGTCGATGAGGCCGTCGACCCCGTCTGGGAACTCCTCGCGTACCCGCTCAGCGAAGTCTGCGCCACGCGGCAGCACCGTGTCCGCGCCCAGTTGTGTGACCAGCTCTTTGTCCTTCTCAGCGGCGTCGGCGACGACACGGAGCCCGTCAGCTTTCGCCAGCTGCACCGCGTAGCCGCCCATGGCGCCGGCCGCGCCCGTGACCGCCACCGTCTGCCCTGGCGCAAGCGCCAGCGTGTCTAACGCCAACCGGGCGGTCAGCGCGTTCATGGGCACGGTCGCCGCCTCCACGTGGGTGGTCCCGCGCGGGGCGCGCACCACGGACTCGGCCGGCAACGCGATTTTTTCCGAATACGCGCCGTGGGCGCCGCTGGGCACGACGATCGCCATCACCTCATCCCCCACCGCCAAGTCCGTGTCAGTGTCGGGACCGATGGCCTCGAGCACCCCGGCGGCGTCCATGCCGGGCACTTTTACTCCGTCGCCACGCTCACCGGCACGTTTCGCGGTGTCGGTCGGGTTGACGGCGTCCGCGTGCACGCGGACGAGCACTTCCCCGGGCGCGGGCTCTGGGGCGGGGAGGTCGAAAGCCTGTAGGACGTCGGGTGATCCGGGCTGAGTGAATCCAATAACCTTCATGGCCCGCACTGTAGGTATCCCGGCGCGG
>CALZCR010000100.1 GCA_945631445.1 uncultured Corynebacterium sp.
CTCGGCGTCCCCTTCTCCTGGGTGCTCTTCCCGCTGGGGGCCTTCGCCTCGTGGGGGATGCGTTCCGCACTCAAAGTCGACGACGCGGATGAGAGGCTGTTTGCCGAGCTCAACAAGAAGGAAAGCGAACAACGTGCCGAGCGCCTGCGCAAAGCCGCCGAGCGACGTCGGGAGCTGGGGCAGTAGGTGGGAGCTTTTGAAGATTTCATGGCCATGCTGGGGCCATGGCTACCGACAACATCATCATTCATCCAGACCAAGCTCACGCCGCACGTATCCTGCTGCACGTCTCCGCGAAGACCGTCGGATTGAAGTCCGGCCTCGGCGCCGAGGTGATCGAGGACTTTGAACACGGTCAGACCGAGCTTGACGATGCCCGGCAGGAGCAGCTGCGCACCGCGCTCGAGGAATTGGGCGCCGAGTTCCTCCCCGAAGACGCCGACCACGGATACGGCGTGCGTCGCCGCTATACCGACCGGAAGATTCGCGCCCTCAACAAATGGGAGGGCGAGGGCGGCCCGTCCCTCTGATTTCCCGGCCGGCCCCTCCTCGCCGACGAGGCCTCGACGCCAGGGGCCTCCCCTGAGGGGGAGGAAGTCATGACATCTTGGGGCGGGCAGTGGCGGCTGCGCCTAGTCACCTCGGGCGCGGTGTCTGCGCGGGCCGGAAGGTCCGCCCTGCTGGGCGCGCCGGGGTGGGGTCGGGCAGGCCCGGGTGGTTCCACATTGCATATAACTGATGCATAATGTGGCCCTTTTCGGGGGTAAATGGTCGCCTTACTTATCCTGAGAAAATACTGTTTGGTTTTCACGAGAAACCAATGATCAGTATAGGAAGATAAAGATGATCATGTCGCTCTACGTCGACGCCGAACGCGAAACTCCGGTATGGCAAAAGCCAGCCTCGCCCCGCCCCCGCGATCTCTCCTTTCGTCGGGATGAGTGGGTGACGGCGGCGACGTGCCGGCAGGGGGACCCGGACGCGCTTTTTGTGCGGGGCGCACAGCAGCGCGAAGCCGCGACACTGTGCGAGTCGTGCGACGTGCAGCGCCACTGCTTGGCGACTTCTCTAGATAATAAGGAGGAGTTCGGGGTGTGGGGCGGATTGACCGAACGGCAGCGCCGGGCCCTGCTGCGGAAAAACCCCCACGTGGACAACTGGACGGAATATTTCGCCGCCGGCGGGGAGCTCCCCGAAATCTAGGTCGGGGGACAGGCTCTTCTGTGGGCCCGCCTCACCCAGTCGTCAATTTTGCCCCGAGGGGCGCGATCTCGCAGCGCGCCACCTCAAGACCGGCCAAGCGGGCGTCGACGAAGTCGACCAACGCCTCCGGCGACTCCACCAGCACCTCGGCGACCAGCGAGGCCGCCCCGCTGCACGCCGCGGCGAAGCGGCATTCCGGCAGATTGTGCAGCACCTCCCCGGTCTGACGGATGCGGCCCGGCGGGACCGTCAGCCACAACAACGCGGCGCCCGTCCCCGCCAAGGCCGCGGGGGCGATCTCCGCGGAAAAGTGCAGCACGCCGTCATCGATGAGCCGGGCGCGGCGCCGGGACACCGTGCTGGAGTTGACGCCGGCGCGGTCAGCGATGGCCTTGACCTCCGCCCGCCCGTCGCGGCACAGCTCCTGGAGGATGATGTGGTCCAAGTCGTCGACTTCCCGCGCCGGATCCGCCGCCCTGGTGCCTCGCCCCCAGCTGGTGAGCAGATCGTGGCTGCTGACGGCGCGCACGTGGGGGTTGCGCTGCAGCAACTGCTGGACCTCGTTCGAGGTGGTCGCGAGGTTCAGTTCCGCGCCGTCGCGTGACAGGCGCGCCCAGAAGACGTCGTCGTGGCGGGCGAGCCGTCGGCCGAGGGCTTCTGCAGTATCGGGGCTGGTGGTCGCGCGGAGCACCGACGCCGGCTGCCCGTCGAACCCGGGCGGGGTGCGGCCCACGATGCGCACCAGGCCATCGTCGCGCAGCCGCGCGTACCGGCGTCCCGCCGTCCGTTCGCCCACGCCGAGGTTCTCCGCGAGCGCGGCCAAAGAGGCGTTCGGCGTGCGGTCGAGCTGAATCAGCAGACGCAGGTCGAGTTCGTCGATGTCGGCGGCAAGCGGGGGAGGTGGTGTCGTCACGGGTTGGTCCTGATGGTTTCGCTGGCGGGTGGGGCACGTGTTGTCTCAATGTTAGGCGGTGATCCGAGCCGGTCCGCCGAACCAGGAGCGGGTCTCGTCCGGGAGGTTTCTCCCTGTCTTCACTTTCGATGCTGGACACGGGTTAAAATGATCGCCCACACCGTCAGCCGAACTTCCAAGGGGGCCGCCATGTTGCGGACGATGTTTCACGCCAAGATCCACCGAGCCACGGTGACGGAGGCCAACCTGCATTACGTGGGTTCGGTGACCGTGGATCAGGACCTGCTCGACGCGGCCGGGATCCTGCCGGGTGAGCTGGTCGCGATCGTCGACGTCGACAACGGCGCC
Source organism: uncultured Corynebacterium sp. (assembly GCA_945631445.1). Lineage (GTDB taxonomy): Bacteria > Actinomycetota > Actinomycetes > Mycobacteriales > Mycobacteriaceae > Corynebacterium. Next base: position 2,465 of record CALZCR010000100.1, read on the forward strand.
CGGCTGGAGACCTACACCATCGCCGGTGAACGCGGCTCCGGCGTGATCGGCATCAACGGCGCCGCGGCTCACCTCGTGCACCCGGGCGATCTGGTCATCCTCATCGCGTACGCGCAGATGGAGGATGCCGAGGCCCGTTCCTATGTGCCGTCCGTCGTGCACGTCGATGCGGACAACCGCATCATCGAGATCGGCGCCGACCCGGCCGAGGCGCTCTCGCCGGGGTTGAGCGCTTCGCCGTACGCGCGTTCTTTCGGACAGGTGCGCGCGCCGCGTTAACCGCCGGCCTCGCGGTCATGTTTGCCTTGCGGCGCGGAAGGTGACGGCCTTCCGCGCCGCACTGGTGTGTGACCTCCTCGACAAATGTTTGCATTGCGTGCAAATATGCAGTAAATGTATGCTGGTATGGAAAATTTAGGTAATACCTCCGTGTCGCTCGGCCGGCGCGAACGCAAAAAATTAGAGACCAGGCGTGCGATCCGCCACGCGGCACTGACGCTCGCGCTGGAAGAGGGCGTGGACAAGCTCACCGTCGAAGCCATCACCGAGGCCGCCGACGTCTCCCCGCGCACCTTCTTCAACTACTTCGCATACAAAGAAGACGCACTGGTCACAGAGACCGCGAAAATCCCCACCGAGCTGCGCCCGCTGCTCGCGGAACGACCGTTGGACGAATCCCCGCTGCACAGTCTCCGGGTGCTGTTCACGGACAACGACCCGCTTTCCCTGACCGGGGCGAACCGGGAACGCTCTCTGGCCCGCCAGAAGCTCGTGCAGGACCACCCCGCGTTGATGACCCGCCAACTGGCACAGAACTCCCTCATGGCCGCCAACATGACGGAGCTGCTCGCCGAGCGCTTTGGCGTGGACCCGGACGAGGACATGCGCCCCGCGCTGCTGGCCAGCATCACCGGCGCCGTCATTCACGTGGCCGTGCGCCGCTGGAGCGCCGGCGCCCCGCAGAGCCTGGTCGAGCTCATCGACGCCGCCTTCGAGCATCTCGAGCGCGGCGATCTGACCGCCCCGCCCCTGGCGGCGTCGGCCGACTGAATTTTCTTTTACCGCAACAACACCGCGCAACCGTAGAAAGGGGCAATGCCTTGACAGCAACACCGCACGACTCCGGGGAGGAGAAACACCCGGACAACCACGCACAGGGGCAAGTGTATAAAAACCCCATGGAGCGCAACATCTTGTTGTTCGTGCTCATGGTCGGCGCCTTCGTCATCATTTTGAACCAGACGCTGCTGAACACGGCGCTGCCCGCGTTCATGGAGTTCTTCGACGTCACCGCCGCCGAGGCGCAGTGGGTGACGACGCTATTTATGCTGGTCAACGGCATCATGATTCCGGTGACGGCTTATCTGATCCAGCGTTTCACCACGCGGCAGATGTTCATGGCCGCGATGGGGTTCTTCGCCCTCGGCACCCTGGTGGCCGCGCTCGCGCCCCAATACTGGGTGCTCCTGCTCGCCCGCGTGCTGCAGGCCGCCGGCGGCGGCATGATCATGCCGCTGATGCAGACCATCCTCTTCGCCATCTTCCCCCGCCACCAGCGCGGCACCGCGATGGGTTTCTTCGGCCTGATCATCGGCTTCGCCCCCGCGATCGGCCCCAGCCTCTCCGGCTGGATCGTCGACCGCTTCCCGTGGCAGACGCTGTTCTGGATGATGCTGCCGTTTGCGCTGATCTCCATGGCGATCGCCTACTTCATGCTCAAGAACGTCGGCGAAAACACCGACCCGAGCCTGGACATGTTCTCCATCGTCTTGTCCACGTTCGGTTTCGGCGGCCTGCTCTTCGGCTTCAGCATGGCCGGCACCGCCGGTTGGGGCAGCGCACAAGTCATCGTCTCCCTGATCGTCGGCGCCATCGCCCTGGTCTGGTTCATCTTCCGCCAACTGCGGCTGGAAGATCCGATGCTGGAACTGCGCGTCCTGCGCTTCCCGATGTACACGCTCAACACCGTCCTGGGCATGGTCGTGTTCATCTCCATGGTCGGCGGCATGCTCATCCTGCCGGTCTACATGCAGACCATGGCCGGATTCTCCGCCGTGGCCTCCGGCCTGGCGCTGCTGCCGGGCGCCGTGGTCATGGGCCTGATGTCCCCGGTCACCGGCCGACTCTTCGACAAATACGGCGGCAAGTGGCTCGCCGTCGTCGGCTTCTCCCTGGTCACCCTGACCGGACTGGCGTTTACCCAGCTGACTCCGGACACCAGCTACGCCTACCTGGCCACGGTCAACGCCCTGCGCATGCTGGGCACCTCCATGGTGATGATGCCCGTGACCACCGCGGCGCTGAACCAGCTGCCGCCGCGCCTGATCCCGCACGGCACGGCCGTCAACAACACGCTGCGCCAGGTGGCTGGCTCCGTCGGCACCGCCGTCCTGGTCACCGTCATGTCCATGGCCACCCGCGACCCGGCCGTCTACGGCATGGAGGGGCTCGTCCACGGCGCAAACATCTCCTTCCTGGTCGCCTCGATCGTCAGCGCGATCGGACTGGTCGGAGCGTTCTTCATCCGCAACTCCCACGGCGAGGACACCGAGGGCCGCGGCCCCACCGTCGTCGAGGCGAAATAAGGCTCGACCCCCGGCCGTGAAAACAATCGCGGCACAGCACGACGACATGCTGTGCCGCGTTTTGATGTCCGGGCAAGCGAGCGACTCCCGCGCCGCTTAGCTCAACAACCCCAGCAAGTGGGTGCGCAGCTCGTCGGCGCCGCGCCCCTCGCGGGGCCGGGCCATCTCCACAGCGAGGTCCTCGATGATGGTGGCCTCCGGGCCGGCGGACATGACCACGATGCGATCAGAGAGCAGGATCGCCTCGTCCACGTCATGGGTCACCATCACCACGGTGCGGCGATTCGCCTCCCAGATCTCCAGCAACAGCAGCTGCAACTGGCGCCGGGTCAGGGCGTCGAGGGCGCCGAAAGGCTCGTCGAGCAGCAAAATGTCGGGGTCGATGGCGAACGAGCGGGCCAGCCCCACGCGCTGCTGCATCCCGCCGGACAGGCGCGCCGGCCGGCGGTCGGCGGCGTGCGTCAGACCCACGTACCCGAGGTATTCCTCGGCCCGGGCGCGGCGGGCGTCTTTGTCCAGTTCGGTGCGGGCGGACTGCAGCCCGAACTCGATGTTGCCGCGGGCCGTCATCCACGGCAGCAGCGCGTGGTGCTGGAAGACCATGCCGCGGTCGGGGCCGGGGCCGGTGATCTTCTCGCCACGGGCGAAGAGGGCGCCGGACGTCGGAAAGCTCAGCCCGGCGATCATGTTCAAGATCGTGGATTTGCCGGAGCCGGACGGGCCTAAGACGGAGACGAACTCGCCGCGGCCGATGCGCAGGGAGGTCGGGGCGATGACGGTGGTCTCGCCGTAGGACTTGGAGATTTCGTCGATGACGATGTGGGGGTCAGTCATAGCGCACAACCTTCTGCAGGGCCGCGACCAGGTGATCGAGGATCAGGCCGATTATTCCGATCAGGACGATGGCGACGACGATGGCGTTGACGTCGAGGCGGTTCCACATGTTCCACACGAAGAAACCGATGCCCTGGCCGCCGACGAGCATCTCTGCGGCGACGATGACCAGCCACGACGTGGACAACGACAGGCGGGCGCCGGTGATGATGCCCGGCAGCGCCGCCGGGAGCCACACCCGGGTGATGCGCAGCCACCAGTTGGCGCCCAGCGTCGCCGAGAGGTTCAGGTAGGTGGGGTGGATGTGGCGCACGGCGTCGATGGTGTTGATCAACGTCGGCCACAGCGCGGAGAGAATGATGACGAACACGGCGGTGTTTTCCGCGTCGCGCAGCAGCGCCAGACCGATCGGCAGCCAGGCCAACGGGGAGACCGGGCGCAACACCTGCACGAAGGGGTCGACCGCGCGGCGCAACACCGGGGAGGCGCCGAGGATGAATCCCAGCGGCACGGCGATGGCGGTGGCGATGGCGAAGCCGACGACCACCCGTCGGAGGGAGGCGAGCATGTGCCAGAAGATCCCCACCGAGGCGGGGCCGTCGCGGTAGAAGGGGTCGGAGAGGATCTCGGCGCCGCTGCCGAGCACGCCGAGCGGGGTCGGTGCGATGTCGGAGAGCCAGCCCGCGCCGACGGCGAGCTGCCAGACGGCGATGAACAGGGCGAAGA
>CALZCR010000101.1 GCA_945631445.1 uncultured Corynebacterium sp.
GTCTCGCCCCGCGCACCTCTTCCGGAGCCCACGGATCCTGCAGCCCGTCCTTGCCGTAGCTCAAGCGGCGGTGCAGACGCTCGACCGGGCCCGGTTGCCCGGCGGCCTCCAGCAACCAGGCGGCCAGCAGACTGACCACCCACACGCCGAGGGCGATGAGGAAATATCCGGTCGCGCCGGCGCCGTCGGTCAAGTCGAGGGTGAACGGCAGAACGAGCACGACGAAAAGGACGGACTGGAGGATGTACGCGCTGAAGGAGCGTTTGCCCAGGGCCGTCAGCGCCTGCAGCGGCCAAGGAAGCGAGACCGTCTCTCCAGCCTTCTGCGCCGCGTGGATCTTCTCCTGCAGCGGTTGGCAGGCCAGCAGGACGGCCGCGGCGATGCCGGGCCCCGTCCAGTAGCCGACGGCGCCGTTGATCCCGGAGAAGAGCGGTTCCCATGCGGTAGGCAGCACCCCGATCGTGGAAAGGCCCCAGGGCAGGCCGACGAACACGATGATGGCCACGGCCACCCACACCCAGGCCCACAGGTGCCGGGCGTAGGCGCGCGGGTTGCGGTGGACGCCGCGGCGGGCGGCGACGAAACCGAGGATGACCAGCGGCAGCAACGACATCGCCACGGCCGGCAGGGAAAGCACCACCACCGCCAGCATGGAGGCGTTGAATCCGAGGTAGTGCACGTATCCGCTGAACTCGGGGAGCCAGGCTCCCAGGCCGGCGGCGTCGCCGAGATCCATGAACATGACGGCCACGGCGTTGACCAACCCGAACAGAGTGGACAGGCCGATCAAAACACCGCCAATCCACAGCAACGTCTTGTCCCGCAGAGTGATCATCAGCGCCACCGTCATGGCCAGCGCCCCGTACTGCAGCAACACGTCGCCGTAGAAGAGCAGCACCAGGTGGACCACGCCGAATAAGACGAGCAGACCATAGCGCCGCAACAGCACCCGGCGGGCGTGTTTCGGCGGATACATCCGCCGCGACAAGCTCATCGTGATCAGCCCGACCCCGAAGCCAAGGAGCACGGTGAACATCGGCAAGCCACGCACGTGCGCGAACATGGCCGACAACACGACGATGACTTCGTCGAGCATATTGCCGTCGCGGATTCCGCCGAAGTAGGCGCCCGGGGCCCCGGGGTCGGCCAGTGCCCAGCCGGTGGAGATATTCGCCCAGGCAATGCCCAATAAGGCCAGGCCGCGGGCGACGTCGGGGGCCAGGATGCGGGTGCGCACCGCCGTTCTGGCGGCGGCGCGAGCGGCGGGGTCATCGGCCATTGGTCAGCTCCTCCTCCAGGCACGTCTGGCGCTGCTCGTAGGAGGGAAGGTGCAGGCAGTCTTGGACGCCGCCGGCCTGTTGGAGCCAGAACAACGCGAGGTAGAAGAACACGGACATCAGGATCGCGAAGAGCGACAGGATCAGCGCCGTCCAGGACATTCCGAGTCGTCGGCCGGGCTGATGCGGCGGGATCTTCCCGGCTCGGCGGATGGCGATCACGGCCAGCACGAGAGCGACCAGGCCGACGAGGAAAGAGATCGTCGCCCCCAGCACCGTCAGCCCGGTCAGCAACCCGAGGATCGCGATGATCAACGCCCAGACCGCGACGCGGTTTTGTGGTGGGGCGGGGTGATGGGCGCGGTGGACCGTCGACGGGTCTGTGTGAAACTCCCGGTAGTCCACGGGCTCGCCCGGCGGGTGGTGGTCATGGGGCGGGGTCATCGGCGGACGTCTCCTGCCTGTCGGGGGGTGGGCGACGTCCCCGGGGCTTATCCGGGGAGGGGCGTCGGCTGCGCGGAATTCGTAGCCCGTCTCACGCTACTCCCCGGGCACGGCCGCCGCCTGCGGGCTCACCAGTCCCGGAGGTAGGCGATCCGGTCGCGCAGTTGCTCGGCGGTGCACAAGGCGGTGGGTGGGCCGCCGCAGGCCTTACGCGCCTCGGTGTGGATGGCCCCGTGGGGGCGTTTCCGTTTACCGGCCACGATGGAGACGATGGTGTTCAGTTCCTTGCGCAGGCGCGGGATTTCTTCGCTGGCGGTCTCGTCCTCGTCGACGGCGGCGGCCGTCTTGCCACGGAAGGAGGTGCCTTCGATCTCTTTAAGCTTGGCTTCTTCGGCTTCACGCTCCCGGCGCAGCCGTTCCTGCTCGTCGCGGGCGTCGAGCTGTTCTTCCTGCCGTTTACGCAGCAGCGCCTTGACTTGGTCTGCGTCCAGCAGGCCGGGCAGGCCAAGGTATTCGGCTTCTTCCTCGGAGCCGGAGAAGGTGCCGGTGCCGTAGGTGGACCCGTCGTAGATCAGCGAGTCCAGTTCCGCGTCGGCGCCGAGGGATTCGTAGGAGCCGGCGTCGTCGGGTTCGTTCTGCTCCCGGTTGGCTTCCGCCAGCAGGTCGTCCTCCCACCCCTGTTTCGGGCGGTCGGGTTTGCCCAGCACGTGGTCGCGCTGCTTTTCCATGTGCTCGGCGAGGTTGAGCAGGACCGGGACCGATGGCAGGAACACGCTCGCGGTCTCCCCGGGGCGGCGGGAACGCACGAAACGTCCGATCGCCTGGGCGAAGAACAGCGGGGTGGCCGCCGAGGTGGCGTAGACGCCCACGGCCAGGCGCGGGACGTCCACGCCTTCGGAGACCATGCGCACCGCGACCATCCACTGGTCGGTGGAGTCGGCGAATTCGCTGATCCGCTCGGAGGAGCCGGGCTCGTCCGACAGCACGATCGCCACCGGGGTGGACGAGAGTTTTTGCAGGATTTTCGCGTAGGCGCGGGCCGTTTTGGTGTCGGAGGCGATGACCAGGCCGCCGGCGTCCGGGATATGCCGGCGCAGCTGCAGCAGCCGGGTGTGCGCCGCCTGCAGCACGGCGGGCATCCATTCCCCCTTGGGGTCCAGCGCGGTGCGCCAGGCGCGGGCGGTGTGCTCCGCGTTGAGCGGTTCACCGAGCCGGGCGGCGTATTCTTCGCCGGCGCTGTCGCGCCAGCGGGCCTCGCCCGAGTAGGCGAGGAAGACCACGGGGCGCACGACCCCGTCGCTCAGGGCATGCGAGTAGCCGTAGGTGTAGTCGGCGCGGGAGACCAGATGGCCTTCGCCGTCTTCTTCATAGCGCACGAAGGGGATCTGCGAATCGTCGGAACGAAACGGCGTACCGGTCAGCGCCAGACGGTGCTCGGCGTCTTCGTAGGCTTCGCGGATGCCGTCGCCCCAGCTCTTCGCGTCGCCGGCGTGGTGGATCTCGTCGAGGACCACCAGGCTGCGCCGCGCGGAGGTGACCGCGTGGTGCTTGAAGGGGTGCATGCCGACCTGCGCGTAGGTGACCACGATCCCGTGGTAGGCCGGGTTGACCGCCGAGGCGTTGGTGAAATCCGGGTCGAGCGACAGGCCGACGCGTACGGCGGCTTCCGACCATTGGTGTTTGAGGTGTTCGGTCGGGACGACGACGATGACGCGGTTGACGCTGCGGTCGTCGACGAGCTGCCGGGCGAGGGTCAGCGCGAAGGTCGTCTTACCTGCGCCGGGCGTGGCCACCGCCAGAAAGTCCTTGGGCCGCGTGGCGTTGAACTGATCGAGGGCCGCCTGCTGCCAGGCGCGCAACGATCCCGCGGGCTTGGCATGTGAGGCACTCACTTCTTGCGCAGGCCCTTGTAGATCCGCTCGCAGTCCGGGCACACCGGCGACCCGGGCTTCGCTTGTTTAGTCACGGGGAAGGTCTCGCCGCAGAGGGCGACGACCATCTTTCCGGTCACCGCAGACTCCGCCATCTGGTTCTTCTTGATGTAATGGAAGAACTTCGGGGTGTCGTCACCGGTCTGCGTCTCTTCCCGAATATCCGGGCGTTCGATGGTTTTCGTCGTAGTTCTCACACCCCCATCATGCCCCACGATCGCGCCGGCGGGAAGTCCGCCTCAGCAACGCCGTGCTCTGCGCACGGACTGGGAGGGGCTACGCTTACGGCCATGGAGCAGCACGATCCCACCGACGACGACGTCGTCGAATCTATCGAAGGGCAGGCAGAAGAGACCCGCCGCCGCGCGCGGGTGTTCCGCCGCCCCGTCGAACTGATCACCGACGCCGAGCTCTCCCCGCACCAACGCCGCGTCAAGCGTGAACGCCTCTACCTCATCTTGCAGATCATCCGGGTGCCGCTGCTGTTGCTGGCCATGATGGTGTGGGCGTTGTGGGGGTTGTGGTGGCTGGCGGCGATCATCTTCCTGGTCTCGATCCCCCTGCCGGGCGTCGCTGTGGTGCTGGCCAACGAAAAAGGCGCCAAACGCGACCACCGGCAGCAGTCGACGTACAAGCCCGCCACGGCGCGCATGCAGCAGGATCAGTTGCGCCAGGCGCAGGCGGTGGAAGCGCCGCCGCCGAAAGAAGTCGAACAAGGCCCCGAGATCATCGAAGCCGACCCGGATTCCCCGACCCCCGACGACCCCACCGACCCCCGGAAAGACGACCACCTGTGAGCACTTCGCCCCGCACGCCCTTGACCCGCGTCGCCGCCGAGATAGGCGCGGCCTTCCGGCGCCACGGATTCCACACCGACGCCGTCGCGACCCATCTCGGCCCCGCCGCCCACGACGCCCTGCACCGTGGGGAGCCGGCCGCCGTGCGTGCCGCCACCCGGGACGGTTCGGTGTTCTCCCGACTCATCCGCTTTTTCCTGTTGCGCGACCCCGCCGCGGCCGAGCAGGTCGACGACCTGTGCGGCGCGGGCGTCGCCGCCGGGCTGCTCGAGGCCCGGGCGGCGCTGCCCGGGCCCGAGACCGGTCAGGTGCGGATGATCCTGGACCTGCGCCCGCACGTGATCGCCGGAGTTCACCGGCTGGTGGTCTCCGACGCTGACGCCGCCATGACCGAGCACGTCCCCGACGCAGACCACGTGCTGGGCGTCGGCGCCGCGAGCATCAGCCTGCTGCAATCCACACCCACGACCCCGGTCGGCTCGGTGCTGGATGTGGGCACCGGCTCCGGAGTGCAAGCCCTCGGCCAATTAGAGTGCGCGGCCACGGTCACCGCCACCGACGTCCATGGCCCGGCCCTTGACCTGGCGGAGGCGACCTTCGCCGCCAACGACGCCGCCGAACGCGTCGAGTTGCTGCAGGGCCCCTGGTTCGAACCCGTGGCCGGGCGCCGCTTCGACCGCATCGTGGCCAACCCGCCCTTCGTCGTCGGACTCCCGGAGATCGGCCACGTCTACCGCGACTCGGGCCTGAACCTGGACGGAGCCAGCGAACTGGTCGTCTCCCAGGCCGCCGAGCACCTCACCGAGGGCGGCACCGCGCACCTGCTGGCGGCGTGGGTGCACCCCGCCAGCGGTTCCTGGCGCAACCGGGTGGCCTCCTGGCTGCCGGCCACCGGCGTCGACGCCTGGATCATCCAGCGCGACGTCGCCGACCCGGAGCTGTACGTGGGCACCTGGCTGCGCGACGAATCCATCGACCCGCGCTCCGCCGAAGCCGCGGAGCGGACCGAAGCGTGGCTGGATCATTTCGCCGAGCAGGACGTCGCCGGCGTCGGTTATGGTTTCGTGGCGCTGCGCCACATCGGCGACGCCCCCTCCGAGGTGCTCGTCGAGGAAATGCCGCAGGCGTTCACCGACCCGCTGGGCCCCGAAGTGGAGGAATACTTCGTGCGTACCGCCTGGTTGCGCGAACATGGCCGCGACGGCGTCGCCGCCGGACGCTTCGCGCTGCGGCCGGGCGTGGCCAAAGAAACCGTGGCCGTCACCGACGACGAGGCCGGCATGGGGTTCACAGACGTCGTCGTGCGCCTGACCCGCACCGACGGGCCCCGGTGGAGCCACGAGATCGACGAGGCGCTGGCTGCCGTCGTGGCCGGGTTACACCCCGACGGCCTGGACCTGGCCGAAATCGTGGGCATGTACGCCGCCGCCCGCGGACTCGACGAGACCGCGGCCAACCAACTGCACAGCGAAGCCATCACCGCGGTGATCGACCTGATCCGGCACGGACTGGTCATCCCCGCCGATGTGCTGGACCGATAAGGAGCGACACATGAAAGCGGTGCTGACCCGAGTCACCTCGGCGTCCGTCACAGTCGACGACGAGGTCGTCGGCGCCATCGACTGCCCCCAGACCGGCGGAATCCTGGCGCTGGTGGGCGCTTCCCGCGAAGACGGCGACGCCAACGCCGACGAGATGGCCCGCAAGATCGCGGAACTGCGGATCCTCGACGGCGAAAAATCCGTCTCCGACGTCGCCGCCCCGGTATTGCTGGTCAGCCAGTTCACGCTGCAGGGCCAGACCAAGAAGGGGCGCCGCCCGTCGTGGTCGGACGCCGCGCCGGGCGCGCAGGCGGAACCGTTGATGGCGCGCGTGGCGGCCGGGCTGCGGGAGCGGGGACTGGTCGTGGAGGAGGGTCGGTTCGGGGCGATGATGCAGGTGGCGTCGGTCAACGACGGCCCGTTCACTGTTTTGGTCGAAACGTAGACAGCCCGGTACGCAAAGTGGTCTAATTCAGGTGACCCATTTTCTCCATGGCTCGCTCCCACAACGGGAACCGTCGACGGCTGCCCCTTATGGTCACCCCCATCTCTCTGACACCAGAATGGCGTACTTCTTTGAGGCTAC
>CALZCR010000102.1 GCA_945631445.1 uncultured Corynebacterium sp.
AGCTCCTTCCTGCAGCGAGAGACCAGCCAGGTCCGCGCCTGACGGCGGTTGACGCCCCCTCTCACGTCCCGCCCGTCGTCCCCGCATCCTCGGGGACGACGGGCGGGACGTCCTGCATTTCTCCGGAGGTTTCCGCAGCTTGGCGAGGTATCGCGACCTTATCCATCGGGTATTGGACGGACTTCGGCGGCGATGGTTGAGTGATTCTCAGATGTTAAAAGGATCACATCAAACAACCGTAATGACGTAAGTCATGTGGTCTGGGAAAGCATCTGCCCACTGAAACGGAGGAACATCCCATGAGCGTCACCACAGGCCCCTCGCAACCGCAGCCGGCGCAAGAAGCCCTGGCGCTGCGCGACACCCGCCGCAAAGCCATCATGGCCGGCGGCATCGGCAACTTCGTCGAATGGTTCGACTTCGCCCTCTACGCCCAGTTCGCCACCATCATCGGCTTCCACTTCTTCCCCTCCGACGACCCCACCGCGAGCCTTTTGGCGACCTTCGCCGTCTTCGCGGTCGGCTTCCTGGCCCGCCCCGTCGGCGGACTGCTCTTCGGCCAGTACGGCGACCGCAAGGGCCGCAAGGCCGCCCTGTCCGCCGCCGTGATCCTCATGAGCGCGGCCACCCTGGGCATCGGCCTGACCCCGACGTTCGCCACCATCGGCGTCATGGCCCCGGTCCTGCTGCTGGTCTGGCGCATCCTCCAGGGGCTGTCCGCCGGCGGCGAGTACGCCGGCTCCGGCAGCTTCGTCGTCGAGCACGCCCCCGTGGGCAAACGCGCCCTGTTCGCCAGCATCAACCCCGTCTCCACGGCGCTGGGCACCATCGGCGGCGCCCTGGTCGGACTGACCGTCACCTTCCTCGTCCCGGAGCAAGCCCTGCACGACTGGGCCTGGCGCATCCCGTTCATCCTGGCCGGCCCGCTCGGCCTGGTCGGCCTGTACCTGCGCTCCAAGGTGGAGGAGACGCCCGAGTTCACCGCCGTCCTCGCCGCCGAGGAAAAGAACCAGGAAAAGAGCGCCCCGGTCGTCGAGGCCTTCCGCACCGCCAAGGCGCGCATGTTCGTCATCTTCGGCTGGGCCGCCCTCAACGCCGTGGCCTTCTACCTGCTCACCAGCTACACGGTCGCCTACCTGACCCAGCGCCTCGGCTTCTCCCAAGCGGAAGCCCTCACGGCCTATATCGTCGGCCTCGTCGCCTTCACCATCGCCTCCCCGATCGCCGGCATGCTGATCGACAAATACGGGCCCGCGGCGGTGGCCACCCTCTCCGCGATCGTCCTCGGCGTGGTCGTCGTGCCTGCCTTCGGACTCATGGAAACCGGGGTGATCACTTCGGCGATCTTCGGACTCTCCATCTACGGCGCCGTCGTGGCGGTCATCGCCACCCTCACCCCGCTGCTGATGGTCGACCTCTTCCCGGCCCGCATCCGCTACACCGCGAGCGCAGTGTCCTACAACCTCGCCTACGCGGTCTTCGGCGGCACCGCCCCCTACCTGGCGACCTGGATGGTCTCCGAGACCGACAACGGCGCCGCCCCGGCTTACTACCTCATCGTCTTAAGCGTGCTGGGCATCATCGTCGCCCTCGCGGGCATCCGCCGCTACTACCGCGGCAACCAGATCAAGGACCAGGAGATCGCCAAGGTCATGGCGACCGTCTAACCCGCACCACCCGGCACCACGAAGGAACCCCTCATGCGCACCGTCGTCATCTGCGACTCTGTTCGAACCCCCATCGGCCGCTTCGGCGGCAGCCTGAAAACGGTCTCCGCCCTGGAACTCGGCGTGCTCACGGCCCAAGCGCTCGTCGAGCGGGGCGGGTTCGCCGCCGAAGAGATCGACGAAGTCATCCTCGGGCAGGGCTACAACTCCATGGACGCGCCGTGCATCGGGCGCGCCGTCGCCCAGGACGCCGGCTTCCCAGACTCCGTGACCGGCCTGCAGATCGACCGCCGCTGCGGCTCCGGCCTGCAAGCCGTCATCGAGGCGGCCATGCAGATCCAGACCGGCGTCGCCGACCTCATCCTCGCAGGCGGGGTCGAATCCATGAGCCAGGCGTCCTTCTACAGCACCACCGCCCGCTGGGGCGCGAACCGCAACGGCCTCGACTTCAAAGACTCCTTGGTCCACGGCCGCATCCACGCCGGCGGGGCGGCTAAGCCGATCCCCGGCGGCATGATCGAAACCGCGGAGAACCTCCGCCGCGAATTCGACATCAGCCGCACAGACCAGGACGAACTCGCGGTGCGCAGCCACCGCCGCGCCGCCTCCGCCATGGCGGCCGGAAAATTCGACGACGAAATCGTGCCCGTCCCCGTGAAGAAGCGCAAAGAAACGGTGCTTTTCGACCGCGACGAACACCTGCGCCCCGACTCCACGGTGGAGAAACTCGCTGGTCTCAAGCCCATGCGCCTGTCGGAGGACCCGGACGCCACCGTCACGGCGGGCAACTCCTCCGGCCAAAACGACGCCGCCGCCATGCTGGTGGTCACCACCCCGGAAAAAGCCGCCGAACTGGGGCTGACCCCGCGCGTGGAGCTGGTCTCCTGGGCACTCGCCGGACTGGCGGGCCACCGGATGGGCCTGGGGCCGGTGGAATCCTCCCGCAAGGCACTGGAGCGCGCCGGGCTGGGGCTGGCCGACATGGACCTCATCGAGCTCAACGAGGCCTTCGCCGCCCAGGTGCTGGCCTGCACCCGGGCGATGGGGCTCGGCGACGACGACCACGAGCGGATCAACGTCAACGGCTCCGGCATCTCGCTGGGCCATCCGGTCGGCGCCACCGGCGCCCGCATCCTGGCCAACCTCAGCCGGGAGCTGGGCCGGCGCGACGCCACCTACGGGCTGGAGACGATGTGCATCGGCGGCGGGCAGGGCATCGCGGCCGTGTTCAAAAACGTTGCCGCCTAAAACTTCGCCGCCGCCCGGCGGCGAACCACAATTTCATACCCGTTTTCACCGTTATTTCACCCTCGCCTCTATAGAAGGAGAAAAGTCATGTTCTACATGGTTCAGATGTTCGTCAACCGCCCCGAGTCCGTCAGCGACGAGAAGTGGTCGGAGCTGCGTACCGCGGAAATGAACTACGCCCAGGAGCTGATGCGCGAAGGCAAGTTCCGCCACGTCTGGCGCGTGGTCGGCGACGTGTCCAACGTCAGCATCTTCGACGTCGACACCCACGCTGAGCTGCACGACATTCTGCAGAACCTGCCGCTGTTCCCGTACATGGACGTCAAGGTCACCCCGCTGGCCGAACACCCCTCCGGCCTGCCGGAGATGTACGCCTACGCGTCCTGACCGCGGCGTTGAACTTCGCATCCCCGGCCCGGGCTGTCCTGCCCCGGCCGGGGATGCGGTGCGTCGGAGGCGATGACGGCCAGCGCAATCCGGGAACCGTCGCCTAGGCTTCGTCTCCGCCCCCGGCGGCCACCGCGTCGACGGCGGTCTGCAGCAGCACCGACGGGTTCTTCTTCCGCCAGGCGATGGCCAGACGCAGCGTCGGCAGGTCCTCGTCCGCGAAGGGGATGGCCCGCACCCCTTGGGCGACCGCATCGACCCCGTTGACGGAGATGGACACGCCTTGGTTTCCGGCCACCAGCACGAGCACCGAATACGCGTCGGCCGCCTCCTGGACCACCCGCGGGCTGAAGTCGGCGGTCGCGCAGACTTCCTCGATGAGCTTGCCCTGGGCGGAGCCGCTGTAGCGGCGCGGGATGATGAAATCCTCGTCGACCAGCTCCGCGACCTGCACGCTCTCGCGGTCAGCCAGGCGGTGGCCTTCGGGAACCAGCAGGACGGGGTGGTGGGTGGACACCAGCCGGGTGCTCAACTCGACGTGCTCCAGCGGGTACTGGATCAAGCCGGCGTCCAGATCGCCGTCGATGATCGCGCCGGCGACCTGCGCGGAATTCTCAAACTGCCGCACTCCTAAATCGACGCCGGGCGCCGCGGGGGAGAGATCACGCAGCATGCCCGGCAACAGGGCGGCGCCCGTCGTGCCCGAGGCGCCCAGCACCAGGTGGCCCACCCCGCTCAAATCCGCGTTGCGCACGTTGTGCTCGGCTTGTTCGACTTTGGCGAAGATCTCGCGCGCCTCTTCGGCGAGCACCTCGCCGGCCGGGGTCAGCCGCGCGCCCCGCGGGTGGCGTTCGAAGAGCTGGACGCCGAGTTCTTTTTCCAGCCGGTGGATCTGCTTGGTCAGCGGGGGTTGCGCGATGAACAGCCGGGCCGCCGCCCGCCCGAAGTGCAGCTCCTCCGACAGCACCAGAAACGACTGCAAGAGGCGCAGCTCCATGGCGGCCATCCTTTCTCTGGGAAGTGTTCAATACGTGGGAAGAGGGGTCCATCACACGATATAGTGCCGCGGCGGGTCAGACGCGCTTATATGCGCATAATCCCCCGGGCCCTCAACGCAGAATGTGTTTGCCCAGCTTCAACGCTGTCCGGTAGACCTCGGCGACGGCGGCGCGGTCCAGCTGTTTCGGGCCGGTGAGGGGCATGAGGCGCTGCACGGCGACGGTGCGCGGCTCGGTGTACTTCAACAGGCCTTCCTCACCGTGCCGGCGCCCCACGCCCGAGGCCTTCCACCCGCCCATCGGGGCGTCCATGGAACTCCAGGCGGCGGCGTAGCCGTCGTTGACGTTGACGGTGCCGACCTGCAGCTGGGAGGCGATCGCCTTGCCCGTCGCCGGCCGCGCCCACACGGAGGCGTTGAGCCCGTAATCGGTGTCGTTGGCCTTGGCCACGGCCTCCGCGTGGGAGGAGACGGCCTCGATGTAGACGACCGGACCGAACACCTCCTCGCGGTACAGTCGGGCGGTCGCGGGCACGTCGGTCAGCACGGTGGGGCAGTAGAAGGCCTCACCCAACTCCGGCAACGCCTTCCCGCCGGCCAGCACCGTCGCGCCCTTGCCCACCGCGTCACGCACCATCTCGTGGACGCCCTCGCGGTGCTCCACAGAGATCAACGAACCCATGTCCAGGGTCCAGTCGCGGCCGCCCCCGACCTTCATGGCCTTGGTGGCGGCGACGAAGCGCTCTGTGAACTCCTTGACGACGGATTCATGCACGTAGATCCGCTCAATCGAGATGCACAACTGGCCCGAGTTGGAGAAACACGCCGTCACCGCACCCGCGGCGGCCTTGGCCACGTTGGCGTCCGCCGCCACGATCATCGCGTTTTTGCCGCCCAACTCCGCGGAAAAGCCCGTCAACCGCTCCGAGGCCTGCGCCGCGAGCGTTCGCCCCGTCGCCGTCGACCCGGTGAACATCAAGTAGTCGCACTGCGCCACGATCTCCTGGCCGACTTCTTTGCCGGAACCGGTCACCACCTGAAACAAACCCTCCGGCAGCCCTGCCTCGGCGAGGAGCTCCGCGACCTTCAACGCCGTCAACGGCGTCTGCGCATCCGGTTTGAGCACCACCGCGTTGCCCGCCATCAGCGCGGCCACCGCATCAGAGACCGCCAACGTCAGCGGGTAATTCCACGGCGCGATCACGCCGACGACCCCGATGGGCGGATGCTCGACATACGTCTCGGTGAGCACCGGCAGCGCGCCCCGGACCCGGGTGCGGCGCAACAGCCGCTCCGCCACGTAACCGTAGTGACGCGCGGTGATCGCCGCCTCCAGAATCTCCTCGTGCGCGCCGGAACGGTTCTTGCCGGACTCGTCCTGGATCACGTCCATGACCTCATCCTGCCGATCCAGCAGCAGGTCGTGGTAGCGCAGCATGACCTCCCTGCGCTTCTTGAGGCTGGTCGCCGCCCAGGTCTTCTGGACCCGGCGGGCGAAGGCGAAAGCCGCGCGGGTGTCGGCGGCGGTGTGGGCGGGCACCTCGCCGAGTAACTCGCCGGTGGCTGGGTTGGTCACGTGGATCTTCGGCATAGGATTAAGTCTATGCAGAGCATTGTGGTGACGGGGGCGGCCGGCGGACTGGGACGGGCGGTCGTCGATGAGTTTCTTGGCCGTGGCTGGTTTGTCGGGGCCTACGACCTCGAGGAACCGGACGTCTCGGCGCACCCCAACCTGGTCCTTGGCCGGTTGGACGTCACCGACCCGGACGCCTGGGACGCCGCGCTCACGGATTTCCATGCCCGCGCCGGGCGCATCGACGCCGTGGACAACAACGCCGGCCGGCTCATCGACGGCCCGCTGCCCGACGCCGAGCCGGAGCAGATCCGGCGGCTCATCGACGTCAACGCCACCGGCCTCACCCTCGGTGCGCGGGCGGCTTTTCCATACCTGCGTGCCACTCGCGGCACGCTGGTGAACATGTCCTCGGCTTCCGCGATTTACGGCCAGCCCGGGATCGCGGCGTATTCGGCGACGAAGTTCTACGTCGCCGGCCTCACGGAGGCGCTGCACTTGGAATGGAAGAAGGACAAGGTCCGCGTCGTCGACGTCTGGCCGTTGTGGGCGAAGACGTCGCTGGCCGACAACGGCGCCGCCAGCGTGAAAAGGCTCGGCGTGCGCATCACACCGGAGGACGTCGCCGGGGTCGTGTGGACGGTGTTGCGGGACGCCGGTTACGATTTGCCGACCGCCGGTGCCCTGCGACGTCAA
>CALZCR010000103.1 GCA_945631445.1 uncultured Corynebacterium sp.
CACGTTGGCCAGGTCGGCGCCGGACATGCCGGCGGTGCGCTGGGCCAGGCCGTGCAGGTCGACGTCCGGGGCCAGGGGCTTGCCCTTGGCGTGGACGTTGAGGATCTGCTCACGGCCGGCGACGTCCGGGGCGGTGACCGGGATTTGGCGGTCGAAGCGGCCCGGGCGCAGCAGCGCCGGGTCGAGGATGTCGGGACGGTTGGTGGCGGCGATGAGGATGACGCCCTCGCGGTCGCCGAAGCCGTCCATCTCGACGAGCAGCTGGTTGAGGGTCTGCTCGCGCTCGTCGTGGCCGCCGCCGGTGCCGGAGCCGCGCTGGCGGCCGACGGCGTCGATCTCGTCGATGAAGATGATGCAGGGCGAGTTTTCGCGGGCCTTCTTGAACAGGTCGCGCACGCGGGAAGCGCCGACGCCGACGAACATCTCGACGAAGTCGGAGCCGGAGATCGAGTAGAAGGGCACGCCCGCCTCCCCGGCGACGGCGCGCGCCAGCAGGGTTTTGCCCGTGCCGGGCGGCCCGGAGAGCAACACGCCGCGGGGGATTTTGGCGCCGAGCTTCTCGTAGGGTTCGGGATGGCGCAGGAAGTCGACGACTTCCTGCAGCTCGTCGACGGCTTCTTCCGCGCCGGCGACGTCGGCGAAGGTGTTGGTCGGGTTGTCTTCGGTGAGCTCCTTGGCCTTGTTGCCGCCCATGCCGAACATCCCGCCCGACTGCATCCGGGTGAGGAAGAAGAAGAGAAGCCCGAACAGGATGAGCATCGGCAGCAGGAAGCCGAGCATGCTCATCAGGAAACTGTCCTGGGTGACCTCGGTGGTGTAGCTCTCGGCGCCGGAGTCACGCACGGAGCTGAAGACTTGGTCGGTGGCCCGGGCCGGGTACTGGGCCATGACCTCCTCGACGTCTTCGGTCTCGTCGACGGTGATCGGCTCGCGCAGGGTGAGGCGGACGCGTTGTTCGCGGTCGTCGATCTGCGCTTCTTCGACGTTGCCGTTGTTCAGTTGCTCCATGGCGACTGACGTGTCGACGCGCAGGTAGCTGCGGGTGTCGTCCGTCAGCGTCGTGAAGATGAAGAGCACGACGAGGAAGACGGCCGCACCTAGGCCGATCTGGAGGATTCTCTTGTTCTTCATAGGTACAGCTGCCTGGTCGTGACGCCGGAGCCGAACACCTTTCGTCTAGTCGGGGAAGGGACGGGGTGGAGCAGAGGCCTCTTCATAACGCCGCACGGCGTGTGTTCATTCCCCCGCCCTGGTTTCGGAGGGCGGTGTGCACCGTCCGAAAGTTGGTGATTGCCCGAAGTCTAGTTGTCGCTGTACACGCGCGGCTGCAGGGTCCCCACATACGGCAGGTCGCGGTAGCGCTCCGCGTAGTCCAAGCCGTATCCGATGACGAATTCGTTGGGGATTTCGAAGCCGACGTCGAACAGGTCGACGGCGACGGTCTGCACCTCGGGCTTGCGCAGCAGGGTGACCACCTCGAGGGATTTCGGGTTGCGGGCCTTCAAGTTGCGCACCAGCCAGCTCAGGGTCAGACCGGAGTCGATGATGTCTTCGACGATGACGACGTTGCGTCCCTCGATGTCGCGGTCCAGGTCCTTGAGGATGCGCACGACGCCGGAGGAGTTGGTGGAGTTGCCGTAGGAGGAGACGGCCATGAACTCCAGCTCGGAGGGAATCGACAGGGCGCGGGCGAAGTCGGTGAGGTAAAAGACCGCGCCCTTGAGCACGCACACCAGGATCAGTTCGCTGTCCGGGCCGGATTCGGCGCGGTAGTGGTCGGAAATCTTGTCCGCCATCTCCTGCACCCGCTGGTTCAGCTGCGCTTCGCTGATCAGCACCGACTCGACGTCGTCGCCGTAGCGGTGCGGGGGAACGTTGAAATCCTTGGTGTCGTGCATGATGTGCTCTCCTAAAAGTCGCCTAGTCCGAGGCCTTCGGAATAAGTGTCAGTTTGCCACCTACCCGGCGCACTTCCAACCGTGCCCCGCCGACGCCGCCGACGGCGACCCCGCCCTGGCCGCGCCAGTCCACGCACAACGCCTCCACCGCGGCGACCGTGGCGGCGTTGACGGCGCCGCCGCGGGCGTGCAGCCATGCGGTGATGCGCCGCCGCCGCAAAGCCGTCGGCTGGGCGGCCAACTCCGCGCAATCGTCGGTGGGTCCTCCCGCCAGCTCGTCGAGCAAAGCGTCGTCCTCGGCGAGTTTGTCCGCCCCGGCGGCCAGCGGGACCACCGGGTCCGCGCCGGTGATCTCCGCGAGCAGATCCATCACCCGGGTGCGCACGGCGACGCGTCGAAAAGCGGGGTCGTCGTTGTGCGGGTCGGACCAGGGCCGCAACCCGAGCTCGCGGCACGCGCCGACCGTGTCCGCCCGGCGCACCCCCAACAACGGCCGATGCACCTGCCCGGAGACCGCGCGCATGCCGGCCGGGTTGCCGCGCAACGCAGTCAGCACCAGGGTTTCAGCCTGGTCGTCGCCGGTGTGGCCCACCAAGACGGGGCGGCCGGCCGCGGCCTCGACGAGCGCGGCGTAGCGGACCCGGCGCGCGGCGGCCTCCATGTTTTGTCCGCCCGGCACCTCGACGGGGCGGACCTGGGCGGACATCCCCATCCGGGCGGCCTCGGCCACGGCGGTACGAGCGACGTCCGCGGAACCCGGCTGGAGGCGGTGGTCGACGACCAGGGCCTCGGCGGAGACGCCCTCGGCGGCGCAGGCGGCCAGCAGCGCCAACGAGTCGGGCCCGCCGGACAGCCCGACGAGCACCTCGCGTCCGCGGTAGGGGCGCAGCGCGTGGCGGCAGGCCAGCAGGTGCGGGCTGACACGCGGGACCGTGATCTCTCCGATGGTCGCGGGCATCTCAGGCGGTGCGCAGGAGGGAAGCGAACTCGTCGAGCGCACGGCGCACCGCCAAGGCGTCGCCGCCGTCATTCGACAGCAGTGCAAAGGTGTAGACGCGGCCGGAGTCCCCGGTCACCGTCCCGGCGAGCGCGTTGGTGCCGGTCAAGGTGCCCGTTTTGGCGCGCACCCAGGCGCGGCCGGGCAAATCGGCGTACCGGTCTTCCAGGGTGCCCACGCCCTGGGCCACCGGCAGGGTGCCGAGCAAGGGACGCAGTTCCTCGCCGGTGGCGGCCTCGACGAGCACGTCATCCAGCAGGGCCGGCGGGATGAGGTTGCGGTCGGAGAGCCCGGAATTGTCGACCAGCGTGACCCCGGAGACGTCGAAACCTTGCTCCGCCAACGCGTCGAGGGTGGCCTCGGTAGCGCCGGCGAAACTCATCTCCGTTCCGCGGGCGGCGGCGATTTCGCGTCCGATGGCCTCGGCCATGACGTTGTCGGACCACTTCACCATGTGCTCGAGGCGCTCGTGCAACGGCGGGGACTCGACGCTGGCCACCGCGACCGCCTCCGCCGGGGCCGCGACCCCGGTGGCCACGGTCGCGCCGAGGCGATCCGCCAGGGCCTGGGCGACGTCGCGCGCCGGGGTGGGGCTGCGCGGGACGTCGCCGGCGGTGGCGCCGATCCGTGCGCCGTTGAGCATGGCCGGTTCCATGGGGGCGATGTAGCCGGAGGCGACGTTGTCCGGATTCCAGCTGTCCAGGTAGCTCTCCCCCGTCCACGCGGAGACGTCCACCGCGACCCGGGTGTAGCTCTGCCCGCCGTCGGCTATCTGGGCGGCGAGGTCGTCGAGGGCGTCCTCGTCGAGCCAGACGTCGCCGGCGGCCTTGAGCACGAGGGTCTCGCCGTCCGCGCCGGGGACGGCCTTAGTGGTCAGGGTGTGATCGGCCGGCAGGGCGTGGATCGCGGCGGCGGCGGTGAGCACTTTCGTGGCCGAGGCCGGGGTCAGCGCCGCGGTGGAGTTCGCGTCCCAGACGGTTTCGCCGGCGGTGACGTCGGTGACCCGCCCGTGGACCGTGCCCAGCACGGGGTCGTCGGCCGCGGCGGCCAGGGCGGCGGCCAGGGCCTGGGCGTCGACCGGATCCGGCGACTGCTGCGTCACCGGCAGCAGGGAGCGCTGCGGTTCGGCGAGGGAGTAGGCCTCGCCGTGGTCGAGGCCGGAGTAGCGGTCCTGGATTTCTATGCCGAGGACGGCCGCGCCGGCGACCGTCACGCCCAGCACAACGGTCATGATTCCCGCCGTCACGTTCTTTGCCTGCATGTGTGTCAGACTAGCGCCCGGGGCCCCGGCTACGATGTAGGAGTTCCTTCCTTTTCGTAGACGACCACCAAGGAGATGCACCGTGAAGGTTGAAGTCACCGTCGAGATCCCGAAGAACTCGCGCAACAAGTACGAGATCGACCACAAGACCGGTAAGGTCTACCTGGACCGTTACCTGTTCACTCCGATGGCCTACCCGGCCGACTACGGGTTCATCGACGAGACCCTCGGCGAAGACGGCGACCCGATGGACGCCCTGGTGATCACCCCGGAACCGGTGTTCCCGGGCGTCATCGTCAAGGCGCGCATCGTGGGCGTGTTCAAGATGACCGACGAGGCCGGCGGCGACGACAAGCTGCTCTGCGTCCTCGACGACCCGCGTTACGACGACTTCCAGGACATCGACGACGTCTCGAAGTTCACCCGCGACGAGATCGAGCACTTCTTCCTCCGCTACAAAGACCTGGAGCCGGGCAAGCACGTCGAGGGCTCCGGCTGGGGCGACAAGGCCGAGGCCGTCAAGATCTACGAAGAGTCCGTCGAGCGCTTCAAGTAAGCGTGCCGACGCCCGTGGCAGCACGGCGCCGCCCGTTCGACCTGTTTCCGGTCGGGCGGGCGGTTTTCGTGTGCTCGGCGGGCGTGGGCTCCCCTGTTGCCCCATAGGCCTTGCCCCATAGGGCGGGCTTTTGTGCGCTTCGGGCGGGAAAACCGACGCCTATGGGGCAAGGCCTATGGGGTGTTACCGCGAAAAGGCTCCCGGTATCGCCTCCAGGCGGTGGTCTGGCAGACTCGGCCCCATGAAAAACATCACCGTGACCGAAATGGCCGAGATCCACAAGCAGAACCCGAACGTGCAGTTCATCGACGTGCGCGAAACCGACGAATACGCCGAGGTGCACGCCGCGGGCGCCGTCAACATCCCCATGAGCGAGATCACCGGCCGCCTCCATGAAATCGACACCAACGAGGAGGTCTACGTCATTTGCCGTTCCGGCGGACGCTCCCTGAAGGTGGGTGAATACCTGGAGTCCGTGGCGGGCGCGGAGCACCTGGTCAACGTCGAGGGCGGCACGCTGGCCTGGGTGGCCTCCGAGCTGCCGACCGAGCGGTAGCGCCCCGCCGTATTAATGGGCGATTCCCCATGATTTGAAACTGTAACGGTGGGTTGCATACCATCGCCTACCATGCCGACACATTCTCTCATCCCCGTCGCCCTGCTGGAATCCCCTTCCTTCCAGCTTGAGCGACTCCGCCGCCGCACCCGCGAAGAAGTCGAGGACGCCCTCGCCGGGCGCCGGACCACCCTGCGCGAATACTGGGTGCTGACCTGCCTGATCTCCGCGACGGCCTCCTCCCAGTCCGCGCTGTCCGAGGTCCTGGCCATCGACGCCTCCGACATGGTGCGGATCATCGACGCCCTCGAGGAACGCGGCTGGGCCAAGCGCGAACGCGACCCACAGGACCGCCGTCGCCAGATCGTGGCCGTGACGAAGAAGGGCCAAAAAGCCCACGCCGATCTGGCCGCCCTGGTCACCGACGCCGAAGACCGGGCCCTGGACGTGTCGACCAACAAGCAGTTGAAGCACCTGCGCAAGCTGGCCTCCTCCATCCTCGCCGCGGAAGAAGAAGCGGCCGGGGAGGATCCCGCACAGCCGTGACCGACCTCCTCGAATCACTCTTCCTCAGGGGTTCGCAGGCCCCGGCGCCGCGCACCCTGTACGACGTCCTGGCCGCCACCGCCGAGCGCCACCCCGACGCCGCCGCCATCGACGACGGCGACGGTGTCTTGACCTATTCCGAGCTCATGGCCGCAGTGCACGGGTGGGCCGAGGAACTGCACGCCAACGGCCTGCGCCGCGGCGACCGCGTGGGCGTGCGGATGACCTCCGGGCACAAAGAGCTCTACCTCGCGATCCTCGCGACTCTGGCCGTCGGCGCCGCTTACGTCCCCGTCGACGCCGATGACCCGGATGAACGCGCCGAACTCGTCTTCTCCGAGGCCAGCGTCCACGCCGTCTTCACCGACGAGGGCTTCCGCATGCTCACCCACCGCACCCATGACGGCCGCACCGAGGTCGAACGCCCCCGGCTGCAGGACGACGCCTGGATCATCTTCACCTCTGGCTCCACCGGCAAACCCAAGGGCGTGGCGGTCTCCCACCGTTCGGCGGCCGCGTTCGTCGACGCCGAGGCCGAGCTCTTCCTCGTCGACTCCCCCGGCGGCCCCCTGGGACCCGAAGACCGCGTCCTGGCGGGTCTTTCCGTCGCCTTCGACGCCTCCTGCGAGGAAATGTGGCTGGCCTGGGGCCACGGGGCCTGCCTGGTTCCGGCGCCGCGGGCGCTCGTGCGCTCGGGCATGGATTT
>CALZCR010000104.1 GCA_945631445.1 uncultured Corynebacterium sp.
CTCCGCGTCGTAGGTCCGGCCCAGGAAGAAAATCTCGCGGGCGAACTTCTGGCCGACCATCTTCGCCAAGTAGGCCGAACCGTAGCCGGCGTCGAAGGATCCCACATCGGCGTCGGTCTGCTTGAACTTCGCCTCCTGGCGCGAGGCGATCGTCAGGTCGCACACCACGTGCAGCGAATGCCCGCCGCCGGCGGCCCAACCGTTGACCACGGCCACGACCACCTTTGGCATGGTGCGGATCAGCCGCTGCACCTCGAGGATGTGCAGACGCCCGCCCTCGGCCTTGGCCCGGTTCTTGTCGATGGTCGACTCATCCGCCGCCGCGTCGTCGGCGGTGTGCTCGCTGGCGTACTGGTAGCCGGAACGCCCGCGGATGCGTTGGTCGCCACCCGAGCAAAACGCCCAGCCGCCGTCCTTCTCACTGGGGCCGTTGCCGGTCAGCAGCACCACGCCCACGTCCGGGCTCATGCGGGCGTGATCCAGGGCGCGGTATAACTCGTCAACCGTGTGCGGCCGGAAGGCGTTGCGCACCTCGGGGCGGTCAAACGCGATGCGCACAGTGCCGTCGGCGCGCGTGGCGCCCACATGGCGGTGGTAGGTGATGTCGGTGAAGTCCTCGAATCCCTCCACGACCTTCCACTGGGTGGGGTCGAAGGGCTGTTCAGTGCTGTAGCTCATGGATCACAAGCTTAGGCGCTGACTCCCAAAGACTCGGCGTGTTCGGTGATGACGCGGGCCAAATCGATGTCCCGGCTGGTGACGCCGCCGACGTCGTGGCTGGTCAGCGTCACGGCGACGGCCGGGTAGGTCAGCGTGACGTCGGGGTGATGGTTGGCGGACTCGGCGGATTCGCCGAGCAGGTTGACCAGTTTCAGGCCGGTGGCGAAGTCACCGGTGTCGAACGTGGCCTCCAAGGCCTGATCGACTTGCTTCCAACCGGTGAGGTCGGCGTCGCGGACGTCGTTGGGGGACAGGATCTGCTTCGGATCGCTCATGCCCCCATTGTCCAGAGATCGGGCGTCGCCCGCCACTAACAGTGCGTGGTGTTGAGCATCGAGCAGATCGGGAGGAAAAGACTGGAGAGGTTTGTGCCGATGAAAGCGATGAGGAACGCGACGCCCACGGAGCCCTGCACGGCACCTTCCGCGGCGGCGGAAACGTCGGCGCTCAAGGCCGGCTGGGCGGTGGCGGCGGGCATGGCGGCGACGGACAGCGACAGAGCTGCGATGACGGCTGCGATACGACGTTTCATGATAATAAGAACCTTCCGTGCTGGGGCGGTCTTTTTATTGATCAGCGTACCAGGGCGTGGCGTTACGCTGGGGGACATGAGACCGACTGTTGATGAGATCCTCGAGCGTTCCCATGTCGTCGCCCTGCCGATGGCGGTGAAATTCCGCGGCGTGATGACCCGCGAGGCGTTGCTCATCGACGGCCCCGCGGGGTGGGGCGAATTCTCGCCCTTCCTGGAGTACGGCGCGAAGGAGTCTTCCGCCTGGCTGCGATCGGGCGTCGAGGCCGCCTTCGAAGGCTTCCCTCCGGCCAACCGCACCCATGCGGAGGTCAACGCCACCGTCCCGGCTGTGCCTGCGGCCGAGGTGGAAAAGATCGTCGCCCGTTACCCGGGATGCCGGGTGTTCAAGGTCAAGGTCGCCGAGCCGGGACAGGAACTCGCCGACGACGTCGCCCGCGTCCAGGCCGTCCGCGACCTGGTGCCCGGCGCGGTGATCCGCGTCGACGCCAACCGCGGCTGGAGCGTCGAACAGGCGGTGACGGCCGCGCGGGAGTTGGGGCCGCTGGACTACATGGAGCAGCCCGTGGACACGGTCGACGAGCTCGCCGAGGTCCGTGGCCAGCTACAGCGTTCCGGTGTTTTCTGCCGCGTCGCCGCGGATGAATCGATCCGCCGTGCCGAGGACCCTTACCTGGTGGCGGAGAAGCGGGCGGCGGACGTCGCCGTGGTCAAGGTGGCCCCGCTCGGCGGGGTGCGCCGCGTGGTGGAGCTGACCGCTGATCTGCGGGCGCGCTACATGGACGTCACGGTGGCCTCCGCGCTGGATACGGCCGTCGGCATCAACGCGGGCCTGGCCGCGGTGGCGGCGCTGCCGGTGTACGAGGACGACGACGGGCTCGACGTCGCCCCCGCCGCCGCGGGCCTGGCCACGCAGCGGTTATTCGCCGAGGACGTCGCTGAGCCGCGCGCGATCGTCGACGGCTGGATGAGCGTCGAGCCCGTCCAGCCGGAGCTGGCCCGCGTGAGCGGTCTCGCGGCGCCGGTCGGGCGCCGCGACTGGTGGTTCGACCGGGTGCGCGAGGCGTACGCTTACCTCTAGTTTTGCTCGCCCTTCATCGATCCGTGCTCGGCGAGGTTGATGTGGAAGTCAAACGCCGTGCGCAGGTCGTGCGGGGTCTGCTGGTGCGGGTTCTTCAGGGCGCGCTCGTAGTACTCCTCGAGCAGCGGACGGTAGTCCGGGTGCGCGACGGCGATCATCTTGGCCACGCGGTCGCGCGGAGCCAGGCCGCGCAG
Source organism: uncultured Corynebacterium sp. (assembly GCA_945631445.1). Classification (GTDB taxonomy): domain Bacteria; phylum Actinomycetota; class Actinomycetes; order Mycobacteriales; family Mycobacteriaceae; genus Corynebacterium. The sequence continues at coordinate 2,528 of CALZCR010000104.1, forward strand.
GTCGGCGTAGCCGTATTCGGTGATGATGACCATGGCGTCGTGCTCGGTGTGGTCGATGTGGGAGGCGAACGGCACGATCGCGGAGATGGCGCCGTCCTTGGCCACCGCCGGGGAGATGAACGTGGAGGCGAAGGCGTTGCGGGTGAAGTCGCCGGAGCCGCCGATGCCGTTCATGATGCGGGAGCCGCCGACCTGGGTGGAGTTGATGTTGCCGTAGATGTCGGCCTCGATCATGCCGTTGGAGGCGATCAGGCCCATGCGGCGGATGACCTCCGGGGAGTTGGAGATCTGCAGGGGGCGCAGCACCAGGTGCTCGCGGTACTTCTTGGCTTCGCGGTTCATCTTGTCGGCGTACTCCGGCGACAGGGCGAAGGAGGTGGCGGAGGCGACGGTCATCTTGCCGGCGTCGATCAGATCCAGCATGCCGTCCTGGACGACCTCGGTGTAGGCGGTGATCTTCTCGAACTTGGAGTCGAGCAGGCCGGCCATCACGGCGTTGGGGACGTTGCCCACGCCGGACTGCATGATGAAGCGGTCGTAAGTCAGGCGGCCCGCGGCGACCTCGGCCTCGAGGAACTCGAGGAAGTTGCCGGCGATCTGCTTGGAGACCTCGTCCGGCTCCTTGAAGGGGGAGTTGCGGTCCGGGGCGTCGGTTTCGACGATGGCGACGACCTTGTCGGTGTCGATCTGGATGTAGGGGGTGCCGATGCGGTCGCCGACGTTGTTGATCGGGATCGGGGTGCGGTTCGGCAGACGCGGCACGCGATAGATGTCGGCCATGCCTTCCAGATCGAGGGACTGCCAGGAGTTGACCTCGAGGATGATCTTGTCGGCCTCCTCCAGGTACTCGATGTTGTTGCCCACGCCGGAGGAGGGGATGAGGTGACCTTCCTCGGTGATGCGGGCGACCTCGACGATGGCGACGTCGATGTTGCCGTAAAAGCCCTGTTCGACCTGCAGGCCGGAGTGGGAGAGGTGGACGTCCTGGTACTTCATCTCGGCGGCGTTGATCTTCTTACGCATGACCGGGTCGGACTGGTAGGGCATGCGGAAGTTGATGGCGTCGGCCTCGGCCATGACGCCGTCGGCGTCCGGGGCGGTGGAGGCGCCGGTCAAAACGTTGACCTTGAAATCGTCGCCGCGGCCGTGGAACGCCTTGGCCTTCTCGGCGATGGCGGTCGGCAGGGCCTTGGGGTAGGCGGCGCCAGTGAAACCGGACATGCCGATGGTGTCGCCGTGGTCGATGTGCTCGGCGGCTTCCTCCGCGGACATGACTAGAGAGCGCAAGTGGCTGTTGGCGATGCGGTCGGACATTGAAGGGTTCTCCTTGTGGTGGGATTAGTCGAGCCAGCCGTCGGACTGGATGGCCTCGTTGCCGGGGCAAGACGGAGATCGCCGGAAGTCGACGGCCACGACCCCAGTGATATCAGCAATACGGGCAGTTGTCTGTGGCACGAATCTCCTTTCCGGGCGACTGTGGCCCCATTGTCCCTGAGTTGTGACACGCGCGCCACGTCTTTTAGTTCCAGATACCCTAGGCGCGGGTGAGAGGTAAGTCACAGCCCTCGGCTCATTTCCCGCGCACCTACACTGGCCCCAATGAACATGATCGAAGTCCGTGGCGCCCATCTGCACAACCTCCAAGACGTCGACGTCGACGTGCCGCGCAACCAGCTCGTCGCGGTGACTGGGGTGTCCGGCTCGGGCAAGTCCAGCCTCGCCTTCGGCACGATCCACGGCGAAGCCCAACGCCGCTACTTAGAATCCGTCGCCCCCTTCGCCCGCCGGCTCATCGGCGGGGCGACGGACCCCCAAGTCGAAGCGGTCCACGGCTTGCCGCCTTCGGTGGCGCTGCAACAAAACACCTCCGCCGGGGGCGCACGCTCGACCGTCGGCACCGTCTCCACGATGTCCAACGTCGTCCGCCTGCTGTACTCGCGTGTCGGAACCTACCCCGCCGGACAAGAGCACCTGGACAGCGACAACTTCAGCCCCAACACCGCCGCCGGCATGTGCCCCCGATGCCAGGGCACGGGCATCACCTATGAACCCACCGAAGCCACGATGGTGCCCGACCCCACCAAGACGATCAACGACGGCGCCATCAAAGCGTGGCCCGGCGCGTGGGCGGGCAAAAACTTCCGCGACATCCTGGACACCCTGGGCTTTCCCATGGACACCCCGTGGCAGGACATCGATCCCGCCCAGCGCGAGTGGATCTTGTTCACCGACGAACGCCCCGTGGTCACCGTCAGCCCGGAGCGCCGCGCCGACCAGGTGGAAAAGCAGTACCAGGGGATGTGGCGCTCCGTGGCGTCGTATTTGCGCACCACGTTGGCGGAAACCGAGTCGGAGACCTTGCGTAACCGCACCATCGGTTTCATGCACGCCTCCACCTGCCCCGCCTGCGGCGGCCGCCGCCTCAACCCGCAGGCGTTGACCGTCACCTACCTGGACATGCCGATCGACGAGTTCAACGCCCGTCCGCTCGACGAACTCACCGACCTCATCGCCGCCCGCCGTACAAACCTGACAGAGGCCGACGAAGCCGAACGCATCCTGCTCGAGCAATTGACGCCCATCCTCGACTCCACCGTCGAACTCGGCCTCGGCCACCTCTCCCTGGGACGCTCGGCACGCACCTTGTCCGCCGGGGAAACCCAACGACTGCGCCTGGCCTCACAACTGCGCAGCGGACTCTTCGGCGTCGTCTACGTCCTCGACGAACCCTCCGCCGGGCTACACCCGGTCGAACGCGAAGCCGTGTTAAAGATCGTGCGCCGCTTCCTCGACGCCGGCAACTCCGTCCTGCTCGTCGAACACGACATGGACTTGGTCGCCCACGCCGACTGGATCGTCGACGTCGGCCCCGCCGCCGGCGAAGGCGGCGGCCACGTGCTCTACTCCGGGCCGGCCGCCGACTACGAGGCCGACTCCCCGACCCACCGGGCCCTCCACCACCGCCGACTGACCCCCAAAGACACGCCCCGGCCCGCCCACGGTGAATTACACCTGCACGGCGTCACCGCCCGCAGCATCCGGGACCTCGACCTGACGATCGGTCTCGGCCAATTCACCGCCGTCGCCGGCGTCTCCGGTTCCGGAAAAACCACCCTGCTGGGCGTGCTCGCCGACGCCCTGCGCGACCAAGCGACGGTGCTGGAGGGAGAAGACCACGACGGCCACGACGCCAGCGTCGAGAAGCTGACCGGCGCCGACGCCGTCCACCGGCTCGTGCAAATCACCCAGAAACCCATCGGCCGCACCCCACGCAGCAGCCTGGCCACCTACACGGGGTTATTCGACAACGTCCGCAAACTCTTCGCCGGCACCGACGCCGCCCACGAGCGCGGCTGGACCGTCAGCCGGTTCTCCTACAACGTCACCCAAGGCCAATGCCCCACCTGCCGCGGCGAAGGCCAGATCGAGGTCGAACTGGTCTTTTTGCCCGGCTCCTACACCCCGTGCCCGGACTGCGCCGGCACACGCTACAACGACGCCACCCTCGAGATCACCTGGCACGGGCTGACCGTCGCCGACGTCCTGGGCCTGACCGTCGACGAAGCCACCGAGGTCTTCGCCGAAGAACGCCGCATCGCCCGCGCCCTGCGCGCCCTCCAGGCCATCGGGCTGGGCTACCTGCGCCTGGGCCAAGGCGCCCCCGAACTCTCCGGCGGCGAAGCCCAACGCATCAAACTCGCCACCGAACTGCAGCGGGCCCGCCGGGGCCACACCGTCTACCTCCTCGACGAGCCGACCACCGGGCTACACCCCGCGGACGTGGAGCTGCTGCTCACGGAGCTGAACCGGCTGGTCGACGCCGGCGAGAGCGTCATCGTCGTCGAGCACGACCTCTCCGTGATCGCCGCCGCCGACCGCGTCCTGGAGATGGGCCCCGGCGCGGCCGTCGCGGGCGGGAAGATCATCGCGGACGCGACTCCCGCCGGGCTGGGCGCGGAAGA
>CALZCR010000105.1 GCA_945631445.1 uncultured Corynebacterium sp.
CCGGAGCAGGGCGTCGCCGCCGCGGTGGCGCCCCTGCCCGCCGGTGCCGCGGGCGATTTCGTAGGCGTCGACACGCAGCGGGTATTCGCGTTCGATGACCTCGCACGGGGTGTTGCGCGTGTTCGTCATGTGGGTGTGCGTGGCGGAGGCGCCGGGGCCGCTCGCCGCGGCGCCCTGCCCGCCGCCGTAGGTTTCCACGTACGAGTAGTAGGCGCCGTCGCGCGGGTCGACGCCGCCGACGGTGACCATGCTCATGGACCCGGAGGAAGCCGCCGGGACGATGCCGTCGGTGAACTTTTCGAAGGCCCCGTAAATGGCGTCGACGATGCGCTGAGAAGTCTGGATGTTGCCGTGGGCCACCGCCCCCGGGAACTCCACGTGCACGAGGCTGCCCGGCCGGGTCTTCACGGTGATCGGTGCCATCAGCCCCGCGTTCGACGGCAGCGTCGGGTCGGTCAGCGTCTTGATCACGTAGGCCACGCACGCCTCGGAGACGGCGAAGGAGCAGTTGACGGCGCCGGCGACCTGGTCGGCGGTCTCGGTCAGGTCGATGTGTAATTCCTCGCCGTCCACGGTGACCGTGGCGGTGATCGGGATCTTTTCTTCCTCGATGCCGTTGTGCTCGAGGTAGTCGGTGAAGGTGCCGGCGCCGTCGGGCAGTTCGGCGATGGCGGCGCGGGTGCGGCGTTCCGCGTACGAGATCAGGGAACGCCCGGCGCGGGCGTAGCCGTCGACGCCCCATTCCTCGACGAGCTCCAGCAGGCGCCGCTCCCCCAGCTTATTCGCCGCGACCTGGGCCATGAGGTCGCCGCGGGTTTTGTCGGCGGTGCGGATGTTCATCATCAGCAGCGCCAACACTTCGCGCTGTAATTCGCCTGCGGCGTACAGGCGCATGGTGGGGATGCGCACGCCCTCCTGGAAAATTTCCCGGGAGTGCCCGGCCATGGAGCCGGGGGTCATGCCGCCGACGTCGACGTGGTGGGCGATGTTCGCCACCACCGCGACCAGCTCTTCTTCCCGGAACACGGGCGTGATCACGCAGATGTCCGGCAGGTGCGGCCCGCCCAGGTAGGGGTTGTTGGTCATCAGCACGTCGCCGGGGCGCAAGTTCTCGGCGCCGTATTCGGCGAGCGCGTTGCGGATGACCGTCGGCATCAGCCCCAGGTGCAGGGGGATGTGCTCGGCTTGGGCGAGGAGCTCGCCGTCCGGGGCGTAGATGCCGGCCGAGCAGTCGCGGCGGTCTTTGATGTTCGGCGAGTAGGAGGTGCGGATCAGGGCGGTGCCCACCTCTTCCGCGATGGAGGCCAGTCGATTGCGGGCGATCTCCAGCTCGACGGCGTTGAGCTCGTCGGAATTCTTGTGATTCGTCTGCTTCGTCATTGCTTTATCCCTTACTTCTTCCGCGGCGTCAGGTGCAGGAAACCGTGGGCGTCGCACCGGCAGTCCTGGTCCGGGCGGACGTAGGTGGTGGTGTCGAATTGGTTGAGGATCGCCGGTCCCGCGATCGTGGAATTCGGCGGCAGCGCCGCGCGGTCATACAGCGGGACGTCCAGCCACCGTCCGTCGACGTAGACGTCGCGGCGGCCGGTGGGCTCGGGTTCTGGGCCGCTGCCTTCGTGCAGCTCCTGCGGGGCGTCGTCGTGCCCGATGACGGCGATCAGGCGCACGACGATGATTTCCATGGCCGCGTCCTCGTCGCGGAATCCGTAGCGTCGCTCATGTGCGGCGTGGAAGGACTCGAGCTGGGCGTCGAAATCGTCCAGGAAGGGGATGGTCAGCTCGTAGCTCTGGCCGACGTAGCGGGCGTCGACCAGGTACTCGCCCTCGAAGTCTGCGGTGCCCATCTCCTCTTCTGCGCGCTGTTCCAACCGTCGATATTCGGCGGGCAAGTCGCCCAGGCCGGTGCCGGCGTCGGCGTGCACGGGGGCGGCGAAGTCATGGCGTACGGGCGCATCCAGCATGCCGACGGCTGAGGCGATGCCCGGATGCGGCGGAATGACCACCGAGCGCATCCCCAGTTCGTGGGCCAGGTCGGCGCCGTGCAGCGGGCCGGCGCCGCCGAAGGCCATGAGGTGGCAGGAACGCACGTCGATGCCGCGCTCGACGCTGACTTTGCGGATGCCGCGGGCCATCGTGGCGGTGATGACCTTGATGATCCCTTCCGCGGTCTCCTGCGGGTCCAGCCCCATCTCCTCGCCCCAGGAGGCGATGTGGTCATTCACCGTCTCGACGTCCAGAGTGAACTCCCCGCCGAGCAGTTCCGTGCCCAGCCGGCCGAGCGCCACATGCGCGTCGGTGACGGTCAGCTCGGTGCCGCCGCGGCGGTACGCGATGGGCCCGGGGTCGGCGCCCGCGCTGTGCGGGCCGACGCGCAGGCTGCCGCCGGAGTCGCGCCAGGCGATCGAGCCGCCGCCCGCCCCGATGGTGTGCAGGTCGATGCTCGGCAAGCGCAGCGGCATCGAGTCGATCTCGCCGGTGGTGGTTTCGTCCGGTTCGCCGCCGCGGATCAAGGCGATGTCCGTGCTCGTGCCGCCGATGTCGAAGCTGACCACGTTGTCCAGCTCCAGGTGACGTGCCCACCGGCTCGCGCCGGCGACGCCGCCGGCCAGTCCGGAGAGCACCGTGCGCGCGCTGTGCTCGCTGGCGGTGACCGGGTTGAGCAGGCCGCCGTTGGACTGCATGATCCACAGCTGCGAGGGGATCCGCATCTGTTCGATCCGGTCTTCCAGCCGCCCCATGTAGCCGGCGACCTTGGGCTGGACGTAGGCGTTGATCGCGGCGGTGGAGGTGCGGTCGTACTCGCGCATCTCCGCGGAGATCGAGGTGGCGGCCACGACGATCGGAGCGACGTTTTCCCGGCGCAGGATCTCCACGGCCCGGCGTTCGTGCTCGTCGTTGGCGTAGGCGTTGATGAAGGAGACCACCAGCGAGTCCAGGCGCAACGCGCGCAGTCGCTCGGCGAGCTGTTTCAGCTGCCCTTCGTCCAACGCGGTGATGACCTCACCGCCCGAGCCGACGCGTTCGTCGACCTCCACGATCGCGTCGTCGCTGATCAGCGGCTGCGCGCGGTGGACGGTGTTGTCGTAGAGCGAGGGGCGGGACTGATGCGCGATGGCGAGCACGTCGCGGAAGCCGCGGGTGGTGACCAGCCCGACGCGGGCGCCGTCGCGGGTGAGCACGGTGTTGGTGGCCACGGTGGTGCCGTGGACCAGCCGGGTGACGTCCGCCGGGTCGCCGCCTTGTTGGCGCAGCGCCTCCGTGACGCCTTCGATCACGGCGTCGTCCGGTGCGTCCGGGGTGGAGGGGACCTTCCAGACGGCGAGGCCGCCGCCGGGCAGGCGGATGCCGATGTCGGTGAAGGTGCCGCCGGTGTCGGCCGCGATATGCAGGTCGGATCCGGGTTCGGTGCGGGGGTCGGGGGTCACAGGCGCTCCTGAGTCGAAGGGTCGTGATTACATGTCTTCGACGGTATCTGAAACGACGCGGCGCCCGTGGCTGTTTCGAGGCGCTACCGTCCCTGCCCCAGAAAGTGGAGCACCTCGGAGCTGAACCGGCCCGGGTCATCTTCGTACCAGGCGCCGGCGACCTCGTCGATGACGCGCACCGTGGCCTGCGGCAGCCGCTCGTCGGTCTGGGACACCTGGTCGGAGACCTGCTTCTCCGGGGTGGACAGCAACAGCGTCGGGGCGGTGACCTCCGCCAGTGCGGCGGCCGGATCATTGGCGGGGCCCTCCTCGAGTCGGGCGAGCACCTCTTTCTTGTCCATCCCCCGGCGCTTGAGCAGAAAACCGGGCACCCATTTCACGGCGCGGGCCATGGCCTTGGTGCGCTCCGGGTCGGCATGCAACAGCGGCGAGGCCAGCACCAGGGAATTCACGCGGTGTGGTTGCCGCGCCGCCAAGAGGACGGCGGCGGGTGCGCCTGTGCCGAAGGCGACCAGCGCGACGTCGCGGAGTTCATTGCGGTCGAGCAGCTTTTCGACGCCGGCGAGCTGGGCGTCCAGGCCACCCGTGGACAGGTTCGGCAGCCAGGGCGTGACGTCAGCGGGCAGGGCGTTGACCACGCCGACCCAGGAGTCGGGTTGCGTGCCGGCGGTGTGAAAGAAAACGACGTTGCGGGTCATGACGCCATTATAGGAAAGCTATGGAAACGTTATCGAACCTCAACCTCTTAGTGTCCCACTAAATAAATACGACGACTAAGTTAAAACAAATGACATTGTCGAAGATGAGGTGGCGCGGTCTGGGCGCCATCGCCGCCGCAGCCCTCATCCTCGGCACGACTCCAGCCGCCGGGGCCGCCATCATCACGGAGGACGACGGCGCCTGCACCCTCACGGCCACGTCTTCGGAACGCCCCTTCATCACCGCGAACCTGCCCGGCGCGCAAGCGGTCCCCGTCGCCGAGGGAGTCTTGCAGTATGAGGTCAGCGTCGCCGACGTGCCGGCGATGAAGGCCCGGGTGGCGCATGATGAGCGGGAGGTGCGTTCCACTAATCTGCGTTTCCTGCTCAACCAGTGCTCCGCCGGCCGTTCGGGGGCGGCGTCCCTCGAGCCGGACCAGGCGGGCGGGGCCGTGCCGGGGGCTGAGGCGTCGACCGCGGCGTTAAGCGCCACCGTGACGTTGGATTCCGTGATTTTTGGCCCGTTGCCGACGGCCATCGACGTCCTGAAGTAGCCCACCTCGACGCGCCAGAGGCGCCCGGCGGGTGCTCTCCGCCGATGAAGTTGTGAATGTCCCGAACCAGGAAAGCCCCTTAGCCAGATGACCCGAAAGTATGTTGCAGGTCAGACTAGGGAGCTCACACGGTGTTCCGATAGGAGTGCATGACGTTCGCCCCCACCGCCGTCACAGGGGTCGGAGCTGTTCCATTTCGTCGCAGGTGGCGTCGACGACTTTCTTCCAGTCGCGGGTGCGCTGGAAGATACGGCGCTGGCGCGCGTAGCCGGCGCCGCGTTCCAAGATCTCGGGGACCAGGTTCAATTCCGCGGCGCAGCCGAGTTCCTCGGCCAGCGGCGTCAGCTCGTCCACGAGTTCACTGAGCTCCTGGGTCACCCATCTTTCCTCGGTGTCGCGGGAGGTGACCACCAGGGCTTCCAGGCCGTAGCGCGCCGCCCGCCATTTGTTCTCCGCGAGGTGCCAGGGCTGCAGCGTGGGCAGCGTCTCCCCGCGCTCGAGCATGCGGTCGTAGTGCACGACGAGGGCGTGTGTGAGCGCGACGATGGCGGAGAGTTCCCGCAGGTTGCTCGTCGCATCCGAGATGCGCACCTCGATGGTGCCCCACTTGGCGGCCGGGCGGATGTCGAAGTGCATGGAGCCGGTGTGACTGGTGACCCCGGAGATCGCCTGGTCGCGTTCGAACTGCTCCCATTGTTGCCAGGAGTCGAAGTGGTACGGCATGCCGGCGGTGGGCAGCTGCTGGTAGAGCATGGTGCGGTTGGAGGCGTAGCCGGTGTCGATGCCGTCCCAGCCCGGGGAGCAGGCCGACAGGGCCAGCAAGTGGGGGTACTTCGTCATCAGGGCGTTGATGATCGGCCACACGCGCTCTTCGTGGGAGATGCCTACGTGCACGTGGATCCCCCAGATCAACATCTGGGAACCCCAGTACTGGGTGCGGTTGATGATTTCCGCGTAGGTCATCTTCGCGCTGACCGGCTGCTCCCGGAAATCGGAGAAGGGGTGCGACCCGGAGGCCCACAGGCGCACGCCGAGCTCCTCGGCGCCTTCCTGCAAGGCGTCGACGCCGCGGGTGAGCTCGTCGATGGCGGCCGGGACGGCATCGTGCACGCCGGTGACCAATTCAACCGTGTTCTGCAGGAATTCGCGTTCGAAGTGCAGCTTCGGATGCTTGGGGGCGACGAGGTCGATCAATTCCACGGCCTTCGGCACCAGGTCGCGGGTCTGCGGGTCAATGACGCCGAGTTCCCACTCCACCCCGAGGGTGTGTTTCGGGGAGCGGTTGAACTCGAGTTTCGGGACGGGCGGGACCGGGACGGTCATCAGAGGACGACCTCTCCGATCAGGGCGAGGGTGACCTTGCCGGGGCCGGTCGTCTCCTCGGGCAAGCCGTCGATGTTGGGCTCGATGCGCACGGGCACGCCGTTGGTGTCGCCGATGCGGTCGCCGAGATCGCGGGCGGCGCGCTCGCCGGCGATGTCCCCCGGGTGGTAGTACAGGGTGGTTTCTTTGAGGGTGGCCACCTCGCCCGGCAGGTTGCCGTGCTCGCCGACCCGGATGCCCTCGTCCGCGAGGCGGTCGTAGATCTCTTCCGCCAGTCCGTTGACGGTGGAGTTGTTCAAGACGTTGATCACGGGCTCAGACTTGGCAGAGGTGCCGGCGCCGGCGGCTCCGGCGGAGCGGTCCGACGCGGCGGCCTCACCACGGGTGTCGCGCCCGTCCTCGTCGTCGCGCCGGGCGTCACGTTCGTCGTCGTCGGCGTCGGCCTCCGCGCCGTCACGGCC
>CALZCR010000106.1 GCA_945631445.1 uncultured Corynebacterium sp.
ACCTCACTCGCTAGCACCGGGGCAGTGGGGTTGGAGACATCGAGCAGGTCGATGTTGCCGGACTGCGCGTTGACCACCAGCAGCTGCCGGGTCTGCGGGTGATAGGTGACGATCTCGGCGGCGGACTCGTCGAATTGACCTGAGTCGTAGGAACCGATCGGGGCGATGGAAAAGGCGTCGGCGTCGACGGCGTTAAGGATCGGTTCCTCGACGATGAGGGCGGCGGCCGGGGCCGCGAGCGTCAGGCTGGTGGCCGCGGCGGCGCACAAGGCCACGGCGGAACGGCGGACAGGCAAGATTTCAGTCTCCAACTCTGTGAAAGGCATGGCTTCCCGGTGCCAGGCGCCGGGGAATTCTGTAAGTCCCCTCATCAATAGCCGGGCAAGGTGAGGGGAGGGGAAAATCCCGGCCAGTGACAGGTGGCCGCCCCGTGAACAATGAATGAAGCAAGGCCACCGCCCGCGGAAAGTGGGCCTGGCTTGACGGCGGGGCAGGAGGGGGAGACTAGACTCTACGGGCATGACGACCACGACGCAGTCCCAGGAATTCGAGCCCGTGCACGCCTCCGACATTCAGGCCGCCCAGGCGCGAATTTCCACGGTGATTGCGCCGACCCCGTTGCAGTACTGTCCGCGGTTAAGCGACGAGACGGGCTACGAGGTCTACCTCAAGCGCGAGGACCTGCAGGACGTGCGCTCGTACAAGATCCGCGGCGCCTACTACGCGATCTCCAACTTGAACGAGCAGGAGCGGGCCGCCGGCGTAGTGGCCGCCTCCGCCGGCAACCACGCCCAGGGCGTCGCCTACGCCTGCCGCACCATGGGCATCCGCGGCAAGATCTTCGTGCCGAACAAGACCCCGAAGCAAAAACGCGACCGCATCGCCGTCCATGGCGGTGACATGGTCGAGGTCATCCTCACCGGCGCGACCTTCGACGAAGCCTCCGCGGCCGCCCGCGCCGAGGCGGAGGCCACCGGCGCCACCGTCATCGAGCCTTTCGACGCCCGGGACACCGTCATCGGGCAGGGCACCGTCGCCGCGGAGATCCTTTCCCAGCTCACGACGCTGGGCAAGAACCTCGACGCCATCTTCGTGCCCGTCGGCGGCGGCGGCCTGTTGTCCGGGGTGCTCAGTTACTTCGCCGACATGACGCCGCGCACCGCGGTCATCGGCGTCGAACCGGCCGGAGCGAAGTCGCTGGCCGCGGCGCTGGACAACCGTGGCCCAATCGCCTTGGAACAGGTGGACACCTTCGTCGACGGCGCCTCGGTGGGCAAGACCGGCCAGGCCACCTACCAGATCGTGGAGAGCAACCTCGGGCGCCTGCATCTGGTCGACGTCGACGAAGGCGCGGTCTGCACCGACATGCTGGACCTCTACCAGTCGGAAGGCATCATCGCCGAGCCCGCCGGCGCCCTGTCCGTCGCGGGACTGCGTGAGGTCAACCTCGAAGAAGGCGACGTGGTCGTGGCGATCATCTCCGGCGGCAACAACGACGTGCTGCGCTACGCGGAGATCATGGAGCGCTCCCTGGTCCACCGCGGGCTCAAGCACTATTTCCTGGTGAACTTCCCCCAGGAACCCGGCCAGTTGCGGCACTTCCTCAACGACATCCTCGGCCCCGAGGACGACATCACGTTGTTTGAATACCTCAAGCGCAACAACCGGGAGACCGGTGCGGCGCTCGTCGGCATCGAGCTGGGCAGCGCCGCCGACCTCAGCGGCCTGCTCGCCCGGATGAACGAGTCCCGGATCGACTGCCGCCAGCTCGAGCCCGGCACCCCGGAGTACGAGTACCTGGTCAGCAGCTAGCTAGCAGCGCTTGATCAGCGCGAACTCCCACGGGGCCAACTCGGTGGCCTCCTTGCCGACCTGCGGGTCGGTGAACGAGTACACCAGCTGTCCGCCGTAGGGCACGTGTGCGGTGCGCCCGGAGAGGTTCGCCAGCAGCAGGTGCTCGTCGTTGCCCATCGCCAGCCAGGGCGCCATTTCGTCGCCCCCGCCGTCGACCGTCAGGTCGCGCAGGTCCGGGCGCGCCAGCTGCAGCTCCCGACGCAGCCGCAGCAGGGTGGTGTAGCCCTCCAGGATGCGTTGTTGCTCGGCGTCGAAGTCCCAGTCCAGCTTCGCGGAGGAATACGTCGCCTCCGACGCCGGGTCCGGCACCTCGTGGTCGTCCCACCCGGAGTGGGCGAACTCGCGGCGACGCCCCTCGCGGGTCGCCTCGTTGAGGTGTTCGTCGGTGTGCGAGCAGAAGAAGGGGAAGGGCGTCGTCGCGCCGAACTCCTCGCCCATGAACAGCATCGGGGTAAAGGGGGAGCAGTAGATCACCGCCGCTTTGAGCACCTGCTGCTCCGGGCTCAGGTTCATTGACGGGCGATCGCCCGCCGCCCGGTTGCCGGTCTGGTCGTGCGTGGTGGTGTAGGTGACCAGTTTCCAGGCGGGCACGTGCTCCTTGTTGATCTCCCGTCCATGGGTGCGTCCCCGGTAGGAGGAGTAGGTTCCGGTGAAGAACCAGCCTTCCCGCAAGGCCTTGAGCAGCGCCTCCAGGGAACCGAAGTCTTCGTAGTAGGCGTGGTCTTCCCCGGACACCAACGTGTGCAACGCGTGGTGGATGTCATCGACCCACTGGCCGTCGAGCCCGTAGCCGCCGCCGGCCCGGTCGGTGAGCAGGCGCGGGTCATTCAAATCGGACTCCGCGATGAGCGTCTTCGGTACCCCGGTGCGGCCCTGCACGTCGTCTGCGACCGCCCGCATCTGCTCCATGATCGAGTAGGCGCCGCGGTCGTCGTAGGAGTGCATCGCGTCCAGGCGCAGCCCGTCGATGTGGAATTCATCGAGCCACTGGCGCACGGAGTCGAGCACGTAGGCACGCACTTCATCCGACTGGTGGTTGGACAGGTTCACCGTCTCACCCCAGCCAGTGGAACCGCCGGCAGTGTAGGGGCCGTAGAGGCCGTTGTAATTGCCGTCGGGGCCGAAGTGGTTGTAGACGACGTCCAAAAGGACGGCGATCCCGCGGTTATGGCACGCGTCGACCAGTCGCTTTAAGCCCTCCGGCCCCCCGTAGGAGTGCTGGACAGCGAGCCAGTCCACGCCGTCATAGCCCCAGTTGCGTTCCCCGCCGAAGGGGTTGACCGGCATCAACTCGATGGCGGTGATTCCCAGGTCACTCAAGTGATCCAGCTTGTCGATGACCGCGTCGAAGGTGCCTTCCGGGGTAAAGGTGCCCACATGTAGCTCGTAGATGACCATCGATTCCAAGCTCCGCCCGGTCCAGGCCTGATCGGTCCAGTCGAAATCGTCGGCGACTACTTCGGACAGCCCGTGGATCCCGTCGGGCTGGGCGCGGGTGCGCGGATCGGGGAACGCGGGGGACCACTCGCCGTCAATGAGCAGCTCGAAACCGTACCGCAGGCCCGGCTCCTTTATCACGCCCGGCTCCGAGCACACCCACCAGTCGCCGGCGCGCTTGGCCATCGGATACACGGTGGAGTCCTCCACGCCGACGCGCAGCCGGACCTCCTCAGGGGCGGGCGCCCAAACGGTGAACAGGTCAGATCCCGGGTAAGTCGCTGTGTTCATGACCCCAGGCTATGGATTTTTTCCCTGCCCTGCACGGGTAGGCTCACAGGCGACATGCAATCCTCCTACCGCCTGCCCCGCGCCGACGTCACCACCGAATACGAGTGGGAGATCAAACGCTCCCGCTTCATCACCCACATCCGCCGCGTCCGCGACTCGGACGAGGCCCGCGACTTCATCCAGGAGATCAAGGCCCGCTACCCGGACGCCACCCACAACTGCAGCGCCTACCTCCACCACGTCGAAGGCTCCAACCCCGTGGAACGCTCCTCCGACGACGGCGAACCTTCCGGCACCGCCGGCAAGCCCATGCTCGAACAGCTCAAAGGCTCCGGGATGCTCGACGTCGCCGCCGTGGTCACCCGCTACTTCGGCGGCGTCAAACTCGGCGGCGGGGGACTGGTGCACGCCTACTCCAACTCCGTCGGCGACGCCCTGCCACTCGTCGAACAGGTCACCCGCTCCCGCAAAGAGCTCCGCCAGGCCGACTTCCCCCACGCCGACGCTGGCCGGATCGAAGCCGAACTGCGCGCCCGGGGAATCGAGGTGGTCGACGTGGCCTACGGCGCCCACGCCACTTACACCCTCGCCGTCGACCCCGGCGGGGCGGAGGAACTAAATGACCTCCTCGCGACGTTGACACAAGGACAGACCTCCACCCGTGAAGCCGGCACGGCTTGGGTGGAAACCGCCGGAGACTAAGTAGGATTGGCCCCATGACAATGCAGCCCCGCCCCAGCAACCCCATCGAGAAGCGCAAAGCCGACGTGCGCAAATACACCCGCAACACCGCCCTGTGGGTCGGTGGCGGCCTCGTCGGCGGCTTGGGCATGTTCCTCATCTCCGGATTCGGCTCCGCCTGGCTGATCATTGGCTTCGTCGTCGCCGTCGTCGGCGGCCTGGTCAACGCCAACAAGGTGCGCAAGACCCTCAATGGCAAGGACTAGGAGTAAGAGATGACCCAGCCGGACGGGACCCCCGTGCGTATCGACGTGTGGGTGTGGGCGGTCCGCCTCTTCAAGACCCGTGGCATCGCCGCCGACGCGGTGCGCGCCGGGCACGTCAAACTCAACGGCGTTTCGGTGAAACCGGCCGCGCAGGTCGTCCCCGGTGACACCGTGCGTATCTGGAAGGACCACCGCGAGCTGAAGCTCGAGGTGCTGGCCACCGTGCGCAAGCGCGTGGGCGCGCCCGTCGCGCGGCGCTGCTACGCAGATCATTCGCCGCCGCCTCCGCCGAAGGAGGTGCTGGCGTCGGTGCCGGTGCGCGACCGCGGCGCCGGGCGTCCGACGAAGAAGGAACGCCGCGAGCTGGACCGGTTGCACGGGCGCCGGTAGGTGGAAAGTCATACTCGTGCGAAAGCCCCAAAGGGCGCTGTTGCAAACTCCCATTTGAGCCCATTCCGCGAAGATTGTGACCGCTGCGTACGGCGGTTTTCTGAATGGGGCAACCATGACTCGCTATTCGCAACAGTCCCCGGGTCTTAGGGGATTGTTCTTGTCGGGCAGGCGTAACAGGTAAGGGGCTGGCGCGTTGCCGCTTACTTACGTCGTTATCGCGACAGCGAATGGTCGGTCGGGTCTTTAGTGGTCGTCCTCGGCCAAGACATCATCCAGGTGGATGCGGGTGCCGTCGTCCTCACCGCGGGCCTGCCGCAGGGCTTCGAGGTCTGCGCGACGCTCGAGCGCGTCCAGCAGTTCTAGATCCTCGACGGAGATGATGGCTGCCACGGGTTTTCCATGCCGGGTCACTGCGGTGCGCTGACCAGCGAAGGTGGCCTGGTTGACGACCTCGCCCAAGTCTTTACGTAGATCGCCTAAAGACACGGCGGGCACGTTGTTCATGGCGGTAGTCATGGCTCTACCATACCCGAAAGTAAGCAAATGTAATATTTCGTGCAATTTGTACAAATTTAGCAGATGCGGGATACTTCTCCCATGGCCATGGCGTATCAGGTGGAATTTACTCAGCGGGCCGCCAAGGAGCTGCAAAAGATCCGGCGGGGCGATCCGAAGCTGGGTGAGCAGCTGATCGCCGCGATTCGCGCGTTGGGCGAGGACCCGTATCCGGACGGCCATGTTGTCCTTGGTGGGCGGGAGGGGTTTCGCATTCGGGTGCGCCAGCACCGGGTGTTGTATTCGGTGGTTGATGATCGTCTGGTCGTGGAGGTTTTCCGGATCGGCCCGCGCGGTGACGTCTATAAGTAGGTTTCGCCCCACCGGCCGCCCTGGCCTTCCGCCGCATCTCGACGACTTCGGTCGCGGCCAATCCCACTACGACCGCTACTACGGGGACCCGACGAACACAGCCAACCCGAACCTGCGGCCGCTGCGTAGGGGCCCCTTCTACGCGGTGCAGGTGGTGCCGGGGGACCTCGGCACCTGCGGCGGGGTGGACGCCGACGAGCACGCCCGTGTCCTAGGGGAAGACGGCGCCCCGATCGAAGGCCTGTACGCCAGTGGAAACGTCTCGGCGATCTATCCCGGCTCGGGCGCCACGATCGGGCAAGGCATGGTCTTTTCCTGGCTCGCCGCCCGACACGTCACTGAACGGGTAGAACAGCGGAAGAAGGCGCAAGTAAGCGCTACTTGAGCCGGAACATCCGGGACAGAAAATAGACGGCCGCCGCCCCGATCGCGGTGAGGGGCACGAACACCAGAATGATCGGCCAGCCGTGCAGCCAAGTGCCCACCATGACGATCTGGATGACGACGAATGCCACAGCTATCCAGATCATCATCTGTGAGGCGTTGCGGTACTGCCGCTGTTTATTTTCTTCAGTGATGGCGACCACGTAGTTGAAGGTCTGGGGAAAGCGGGCCAAGACAATCATCCCGATGGTGACGGCGCCCAAAGAAGCGACGCTGAAACGCGCCT
>CALZCR010000107.1 GCA_945631445.1 uncultured Corynebacterium sp.
CGGGTGCGCTGGTCATCTCGATTCCGGTCTCGATCGTCGCCGGCATCGGCCGCGCAGCCCAGGACGGCGTGCTGATCAAGGGCGGCGAGTACCTGGAGACCGCCGCGAAGGTGGACACCGTGGTCGTCGATAAGACGGGCACCCTGACCAACGGACGTCCGGAGCTGACCGACGTCGAGTCCTTGGACCCGGCTTATTCCGAAGAAGACGTCCTGACTCTGGCGGCGCGCGCAGAGACCGCCTCCGAGCACCCGCTGGCCGACGCCATCATCCGCGGCGCCCAAGACCGCGGCCTGGTCGTCGAGATGGTCGACAAGGCCGAGCCGGTCACCGGCAAGGGCATCCGCGCAGAAGTGGGCGGCCACACCGTCGCTGTCGGTTCCGCCGACCTGTTGGACGGCGAGGTCGAGCAAACCCGCATCCTAGAGCTCAATGAGCTGGGGCGCACCGCGATGTTCGTCGGCGTCGACGGACATGCCATCGGCATCGTGGCCGTCGCAGACACGGTCCGTGCCGACGCCCTGGCCGCCGTAGAGGCCATGCACGACAGGGGCATCCGGGTGGTCATGGCCACCGGTGACGCCGAGCGCGTCGCCGCGAACGTCGCCGCCGAACTCGGCGTCGACGAGGTCCGCGCCGAGCTGATGCCCGAGGACAAGCTGGACATCGTCAAGGAACTGCAAGCCGAGGGCCGCACCGTGGCCATGGTCGGCGACGGCGTCAACGACACCCCGGCACTGGCCACCGCCGATATTGGCGTGGCGATGGGGGCGGCCGGCTCCCCGGCCGCGATCGAGACCGCCGACATCGCGCTGATGGCCGACCGGTTGCCGCGCCTGCCGTATGCGCTGGGATTAGCCAAGCGCACGGTCGGCACCATGCGCGTCAACATCGCCATCGCCTTGCTGACGGTGCTGATCCTGCTGATCGGCGTCCTGTTCGGCGGCGTGACCATGGCGATCGGCATGCTCTTCCACCAGGCGTCGGTGCTGCTGGTCATCGGTATCGCGATGCTGCTGCTGATTCCGCGACTTAAGGAAGACAAGGCCGCGGGCCGACAGAAGTCGGACCTGGAGGAGAAGATCACCGCCTAAGAACCCGCCGCTTCCACCGCTGCCCGGTTCCCCGCCCAGGGGGCCGGGCCGGTCACCTTTCCGGCCGGTCTTCCTCGGCGACCGCCGCCAAGGCCGCGACCACGAGCTGGAGCACCCGGTGATCCTCCGGCATGTCCTCGTGCATGACGACGGCCGTGGGATCCACGTCCTGGACCCACAGGTTGTGCACCGTGTCGTCGGTGGTGTCCGGGTCGTGGAGAAAACACGTCTCCGGTGGCTGGATGGTCAGGTCGGAGCGGGTGGCGATGCAGGTGTAGGTCACGCCCTCAACGAGGTCGCCGCCCTCATTGGCGGCTTCGACGACGGGGGAGTCGATGACCTGCTGGAATCCAGCCGGGCCGAACCAGGCCCGGACGAAGGCGTCGACGAGGTTCTCGGCGAGCTCGCCGGTGATCAACGGGGAGATGACCCCACCCAGGGTCGTCCCGTGGTTCGGGGCGGCCAGTGAGATCATGTGATGCACTTTCGCGCCGCAGTCGTGCGCGCGCAACCAGTAGCGCACCAGCAGCCCGCCCTGCGAATGGCCGATGACGATGACCTGCTGCGCGCCGGTCACGGCGAGCACCGCATCGATGTAGCCGCCGATCTGTGTGGCCGACTCCTGCATCTGCGCGGTGCCGCGGTTGCCGTAGGCCGGCGCGAACACCGTCCACCCGTGGGCGCGCAGGTCACGGGCGAGTTTTCCCCAGTGCCCGGTGGTGGCGCCGGTGCCGTGGACGAGCACCACCGGCCAGGGCTTGTCCTCGGTGGGCCTGGCCGACCAGTCGTCTTCGAAGATGCCGCGCTGATTGATCCGGGCCACCAGCGGCAGGGCGCCGGATTCGTCGTCCTCGAAATCGAGGTCCGGGCCGGGGTCGTCGAGGGCGTCGATGATCCGTTGCGCCACCTCTTCCGGCAGGTGGTCTGCGCCGACGGCGTCCACGTGCTCGCGCAGCTGCTCGGGCACGATGGTGCTTTGCTGCGTGGCGGCGTCGTAGCCCCAGAGCCGGCCGAGCTTCTCGGAGAGGACGTCGCGGAGTCTACGGCGTGAGTCAGCAGGCATGGCCCTGATCCTAGCGACGGCGCCAGGCAGGCTCGCGACCCATCATTCCTGTTCCTCATAGATGTTTCCGGCGCCGTCGTGGCGGGCCTTTCACCCCTGCTCTTCCTCTGGGTGGTCATGGTGCTGCTGCAGGTCGCCTACGTGCTCACGGGCGGGCGCTTCCCCGGGACTGAGTGGCTGTGAGCCCCGCGCTCCGTCCGGCCGGATAGCTAGGCTGGGAAGGCATGAGCACCACTGAATCTGGCCTGACGGTCATGCCGACGGTGACCCAAGCCGTCGATAAGCTGATTGACCTGTACGAAACCTCCTGCGCGACCGCGCGCCGGGCGATCGACACCGGCGATTACGCGGCCTACGCCGAGGTGGTGTACCCGCGGCTGGTCGTGGACATCACGCAGTGGCGCCCCATCGACCGCACCGAACCCTTCGGCTACGTCAACGAGGCCGGGCGCTACACCACCGAGATATCCAAGCCCGCCGTCATGCGGGAATACCTGCACGAACAGCTGGAGCGCCTGACCGGCAACTACGAGTCCACCATCTTGGTCGGGCCCGGTGAGACCCGCATCCCGCCCGAGTACATCGCCGGCATGCCCGACGTCAGCGAGGCCCGCCGCACCCAAGACGGCTCCCAGGACGTTATCCCGCGACCCACGCTCGACGACGTCCACGACGCCATCATCGACGGCACGTGGGAGGCCTTCCACGGCAAGGAGCGCCCGCTGTTTCACTTCGGGCCGCAGCGCTTCGACATCGCGTGCGCGCGCATCCGCCACTACACCGGCATCGACGTGGACACCCTGCAGAAATACATCCTGTTCACCAACTACGCGATGCACACCACGGAGTTCGTGAAATTCGGCCTCCGCGAACTCGCCGACCCCGAGTCCCGCTACACGCGCCTGATCCTGCCCGTGGGCGAGACCCTCACCGCGGAGACCGCCAGCGAGGCCGACATCAAGGACCTCACCTTGGAGTCCGCCTACCAGATGCCCCGCTACGACCTGGTCACCGACGACGGCGACGGCATCACCATGATCAACATCGGCGTCGGCCCCTCCAACGCCAAGACCATCACCGACTGCCTGGCGGTGCTGCGCCCGGAGGCGTGGATCATGATCGGCCACTGCGCCGGCCTCGACGGGCGCATGCGCATCGGCGACCTCATCTTGGGCAACGCCTACCAGCGTGAAGACCACATCCTCGACGGACGCATCGACCACAGCATGCCGATTCCAGCCGTGCCCGAGGTCCAGCGCGCGCTGGAAGCCACCGTCGCAGAGATCTACGGCGACGCCAAGGCCCTCATGCGCACCGGCACGGTGCTGTCCACCGACGACCGCAACTGGGAGTGGCATACCCCGAAGGACCTGTGGGAATGGTTGCGCGGCTCCACCGCGGCGGCCGTCGACATGGAGTCCTCGACCTTGGCCACCAACGGCTACCGCTACCGCGTGCCCTACGGCACGCTGCTGTCGGTCTCCGACCTGCCGCTGCACGCCGTGCCCAAGCTGCCCGCCCAGGCGCAGGCCTTCTACGAGAACTCGAAGCAGGCCCACATGATGTGCGCCGTCAAGGCCGTGGAGCGCCTCGCTAAAAACCCGGAGAAGCTGCGCACCCGCAAGCTGCGCCGCACCATGGGCGAAGTGCCGTTCCGGTAGGAAGCGGCTGCGGCTCGGATCAGGAGACTTAACAGACTTGTCAGTGTTAAGTCTGGTAAGTCTGGCAAGTACGCCTGAAAGCGGAACTACCCCTGCTGACCAGGGCTAATCTGGAACCAACCTCCGCACCCTGCCGGGACCTATCTCTCCTCCCGACGCCGACCTTTACCGCCGAACAGGAGCCCCGCCATGCCCCAGCTGCTCGTCCTGGCCCGCGACCACGACCGCATCGACATGCTCGACCTTGACGCCGACACCCGCCAAGTGATCCTCACCGACACCGGGCCGAACCCCGACGGGGTGGTCTGCGACGGGGAGACGATCTACTGGACGACGATGGGGGAGCGGACGTCGACAAGCGGGCGCGGGGAAGCGATCTACGCCGACCTCGACGGCGGCGTGCACGCCA
Organism: uncultured Corynebacterium sp.; assembly: GCA_945631445.1. Classification (GTDB taxonomy): domain Bacteria; phylum Actinomycetota; class Actinomycetes; order Mycobacteriales; family Mycobacteriaceae; genus Corynebacterium. The sequence continues at coordinate 4,228 of CALZCR010000107.1, forward strand.
TCGACGTCGACGGTGAAAACCGCCGCGACATCGTCGCGCCGGGCGGGACCACCACCGCGAAGCAGCTGGCGTTGGACGCCCGCGGCAACCTGTACTGGGGCAACCGCGAAGGCATGTCGCTGGCCACGGCGCGCACCGACGGCGCCGGCCTGCGCGACCTCATCGCCCGCGACGGTTCCTTAGGCGAACGCGACTGGATCGTCGGCGTGGCCGTCGATGAAGAAGCCGGCCACATCTACTGGTCGCAAAAGGGCTCGCACGAAGGCGGCGACGGGCAGATCTTCCGCGCCGGCCTGGAGCTTCCCGCCGGGCAGACCGCCGAGAACCGTACCGACGTCGAATTGCTGTGGGACAACCTGCCCGCCCCCCATCGACCTGGAGCTGTTTGATGGCCACCTGCTGTGGACTGATCGCGGCGCGGGCGATCTGCCGGGCGGCAACTCGCTGAGCTGCGCCGCGATTCCGCCGGTGGGGCAGAAGGGGGAGGAGCCGTACGTGGTCGCCGACGGTTTCTCGGAGGCGATCGGCCTGACCGTCGACGCCCCGCGGCGCACCGCGTACGTCGCGGACCTCTCCGGCCAGATCTGGGCGGTGCCGAATCTGGGCCAGGAAGGCGCAGACAAGCAGCTGATCACGGATTTGGGCTTTGCGGTCACGGGGCTGAACCACGTCAAAGCCACGGCCTGAGCCGCAGGTGGTGGGGCCACGGCGTTTCTTAACGTTCTTTTCTCGGTGTATTCCTGGATGATGTCCAGGGAAGGGGCCGCACCACGGCTGCAAATGAGAAAGTGACGGAACACAGTGAACATGAATAAGGGCGGCCGCGACCGGGCACCGCAACAATTGAACACCGGGCTACTCCTAGGCTTGGCGTTGCTGTCGGCCGCGGCGCCGCTGTCCATCGACATGTACCTGCCCGCCTTCCCCTTCATCGTCGAAGACCTCGGCACCACCCAGGCGATGGTGCAGCTGACGCTCTCCGGGTTCATGTTCGGCCTGGCGGTCGGGCAGCTGATCATCGGGCCCATCTCTGATGCGGTGGGGCGCAAAGGCCTGCTCGTCGGCGGAGCGGTGTTCGCCCTAATCGCTTCCGTGGTCGCCGCCCTGGCGCCCACCATTGAAATTCTCATCCTCTGCCGTCTGCTACAGGGGCTGGCTTCCGGGGCGTGCGTGGTGCTGGCGCGCGCGGTCATCCCGGATCTGGTGGCGGGCAAACGCGCGGCCAAAGCCTTCGCCCTGCTCATGACGGTGCAGGGGTTGGCCCCGGTCGCCGCCCCAGTCGTCGGCGGCCTGCTGGTCGAACCGATCGGCTGGCGCGGCATCTTCTGGGTCCTCGCCGCCGTCAACGTCGCCCAGCTGCTCGTCGCCCTGTTCGTGGTCCGCGAGTCGCTGACGCCGGAACGGCGCACCGACCCCAGCGTGCGCGGCGTGCTGGGCAACTACCTCTACGTGCTCAAAAAACCCGCGTTCCGCGGGTACACGGTGTCCTTCGCCTTCGGCTTCGCCACCATGTTCTGCTACATCTCCGCCTCCTCGTTCGTCATCCAGACGCAGATGGACATGTCCGTGCAGACATTCACCCTGGTCTTCGCCCTCAACTCCCTCGGCATGGTCGGGGCGAACATGCTCAACGCGCGACTGGTGGAGAAGTTTGACCCGCATGTCATTCTCCGCACGAGCCAGGTGCTGTTGATCACGGTCAGCGCCCTGCTGCTGGTCACGGTGACCTTCACGATCACCCCCTGGGCCGTGTTCCCCCTGCTGTTTCTGGCCGTCAGCCCGATCGGCATCCTGATGGGCAACTCCACCGCGTTGGGCACCGGACAGGTCCGGGAGCGCGCCGGGTCGGGCTCGGCGGTCATGGGGTTCGTGCAATTCGCCCTCGGCGCGGCGGTCAGCCCGCTCATGGGGCTGGGAGGCAACGCGGCGCTGACGATGGCGATCGGCATGGTCGTCTGCGCGATCTTCTCCTTCGGCGGATCCTGGTACGCGGGCAAGCACCGCGCGGTGGTCGCGGAGTAGGGGCGTCCGGAAGCGTCGGATTTTCTGCGGTTGCAGAATTTCGGGCGACGCCTGCTGTGGCGCTGGTGAAGAGTGCGTCGCGACTGTCGGCGCATCGCGGAAATAACTCTTCAGCGCATTACTTTATCGCTCAACTTTTATTCACTTGACCGATCCAGATGCTTTCCGACGAGGGTGCCGACCTGATATTCAGCCGTATGACTGATT
>CALZCR010000108.1 GCA_945631445.1 uncultured Corynebacterium sp.
GCACAAGGTCGACGTCTACGACGTCTCTTACGCGGAGGAAGCAGGCATTAAGTCCGCCACCTTCGTCGTCCACGGCGAATACATGTACGGCCACCTCTCCGTCGAGCAGGGCGCGCACCGTCTCGTCCGGCTGAGCCCCTTCGACAACCAGGGTCGCCGCCAGACCTCTTTCGCCGAGGTGGAGGTGCTGCCGGTGGTGGAGACCACCGACCACATCGACGTGCCCGACGCCGACATCCGCGTCGACGTCTACCGCTCTTCCGGCCCGGGCGGGCAGTCGGTCAACACCACCGACTCCGCCGTGCGCATCACGCACGTGCCCACCGGCATCGTGGTGACCTGCCAGAACGAAAAATCCCAGATCCAGAACAAGGCGTCCGCCATGCGCGTGCTGCAGGCGAAGCTGCTGGAGCGGCAGCGGCAGGAGGAAAAGGCCGAGATGGACGCCCTCGGCGCGGGCGGCAACGCTTCCTGGGGCAACCAGATGCGCTCGTATGTCCTGCACCCGTACCAGATGGTCAAGGACCTGCGCACCAACTATGAGGTCGGCGACCCGTCGAAGGTGCTCGACGGAGACATCGACGGCTTCCTCGAAGCCGGCATCCGCTGGCGGATGGCGGAGCAGCGCGGCGAAGATTAATCGGCGCGGGGGCTGCTTCCGACGCCGGGGTCAGAGATAGCATGGGGCGGGTGATCACCTTTGAATCCGTGACCAAGATCTACGAGGACTCCGCCCGCCCCGCCCTCGACGACCTCTCTTTGAGCATCGGAAAAGGGGAGTTCGTCTTTTTGATCGGACCGTCGGGATGCGGCAAATCCACTTTTTTGAACCTGTTGATCCGGGAAGAGTCGCCGACCTCCGGTGACATTCACTTCGCCGACTTCCACGTCAATCGGCTCCGCGGGGCAGACGTGGCCAGGATGCGCCGCCGCATCGGCTACGTGTTCCAGGATTTCCGGCTGCTGCCCAAACTCACCGTCTACGACAACGTGGCGTTCGCGCTGCGAGTGATCGGCACAACCAAGCGGCAGGTGGGCAAGCTCGTGCCCGAGGCCCTCGAGATGGTCGGACTGACGGAGCAGGCCCGCCGTCTGCCCCACGAGTTGTCCGGCGGCGAGCAGCAGCGCGTGGCGGTGGCCCGGGCCGTGGTCAATCGGCCGCTGCTCCTGCTGGCGGACGAGCCGACCGGCAACCTGGACCCGGGGACGGCCGAGGAGATCATGGCCCTGCTCACGCGCATCAACCGCGCGGGCACGACGGTAATCATGTCCACCCACAACGCCCGCGCCGTCGACGCCATGCGCCAGCGAGTCCTCGAACTGCGTGACGGCGAGCTCGTGCGTGACGACGCCCGCGGCGGCTACGTCGTCGGATCGAACTAGAGGGAGACACCGCGATGGACAACTTTTTCTACGTGCTGCGCGAAGGCGCGGCAGGCTTGTGGCGCAACCTCACCATGAGCGTGGCGCTGGTCATCACCGCCGGAGTCTCCCTCGCTCTGCTGGGCGCCGGAGCGCTGGTCAGCCAGATGACCGAAGACACCAAGGAGATCTACCTCGACCGCGTGGAAGTGATGGTCCAGCTCGACGAGGAGACTTCCGCCGCCGACGAGGACTGCTCCACGGAGGCGTGCACGCAGGTGCGCGTCACCCTGGAAGAACAGGACGGCGTCGACTCCGTGACCTACCGTTCCCGCGCGCAGTCCTATGAACGCTTCGTGGAACTGTTCTCCGAATCCGACCCGCTGCTGGTGCAGGAGACTTCTCCGGACGCGTTGCCCGCCGCACTGCACGTGCGCCTGCAGGACCCGACCGACGCGAGCCCGCTCGCCGTGGTCGCGGACCTGCCGCAGGTGGACGCGGTGATCGACCAGACCGAGGACATCAGCGGCGCGGCCGAGAACCTGGACTCGATCCGCGACGCCACGTTCATCCTCGCCGTGATTCAGGCGGTGGCGGCGCTGCTGCTGATCGTCAACATGGTCCAGATCTCCGCCTTCAACCGCCGCGAAGAAACCTCCATCATGCGCCTGGTCGGCGCCTCCCGGTGGTTCACGCAGGCGCCGTTCGTCATCGAAGTCGTGCTGGCGACGGCCCTCGGCGCGGTGCTCGCGGTGGGCGGAGTGTTCCTGGGCAAAAACTACGTCGTCGATCCGGCGTTGGCGCAGCTGTACGAATCCCGGCTGATCGCTCAGGTCACCTCGGCGGACGTGTGGGCGGTGCTGCCGTGGGTGGGGCTCGGCGGCGTCGTCTTCGCCGGATTGGCGGCGTACCTGACGCTGCGCGCCTACGTGCGAAAGTAGCCGGCGTCGCATGTATTGGGGCCGGTCCCGCCGATGCGGGTAGGATGGGGCTTCATTATGGGCAAGAAAAAGAAGAAGCACGGCAGCAATCTCATTGCCAGCAACCGCAAGGCCCGCCACGATTACACCATCCTGGACACCTACGAGGCGGGCATCGTTCTCGTGGGCACCGAAATCAAGTCTCTGCGCGAAGGGAAAGCCTCCCTGGTGGAGGCCTTCGCCACCATTGACAACGGCGAGGTGTGGCTGCGTAACCTGCACATCCCCGAGTACTCCATGGGCTCATGGACCAACCACTCGCCGCGGCGGAACCGCAAACTACTGCTGCACCGCGGCGAGATCGACTCGCTGGAGGGCAAGGTCCGCGACGGCAACAAGACCCTGGTGCCCCTGAGCCTGTACCTCAAAGACGGGCGCGTGAAGGTCGAACTCGGCCTGGCGCAGGGCAAGCAGGACTGGGACAAGCGCCAGTCGATCAAGCGGCGCACCGAAGAGCGCGAGGTCGTGCGCGAGATGGGCCGTAAGATCAAGGGCATCAACGCCTGACCTGGAACGAAGGAGACTGCATGAAGACAGCGCTGATCACCGGCGCCTCCCGGGGCATCGGATTGGCCGTGGCCGAGGAACTGGGCCGTGACCACTTCGTCTACGTGGGGTCGACGACGCAGGAAGGTGCACAGCGGGTCGTCGACAAGCTCCCGAATGCGCGTCCTTTCGTCGCAGATCTGACGGATCCGGACGACGTCGCCCGCGCCGTCGAGGCCGCCGGCCTGGATTCCTTGGACTGTGTCTTTCACAGCGCCGGGGTGGTGAGCAAGCAGTCCGTCGCCGACACGAGCCGGCAGGAATGGCGCGACGTCTTCGAGATCAACCTCTTCGCCGTCGCGGAGCTGACCCGGTTGCTGTTGCCGGCCCTACGCGCTGCCCGGGGCACCGTCATCACGGTGAACTCCGGGTCTGGCTATCACTCCGGGGCGCTAAACGCGCTCTACTCAGGGTCCAAGTTCGCGTTGCGCGCGTTCACCGACGCGCTGCGCGAAGAGGAGCTCGGAAAAATTCGTGTCACGTCGGTGCATCCGGGACGGGTGGACACGGACATGCAAAAACAGTTGCGTCGGCTCGAAGGCCACGCCGACGACGATTACGAGGGCTGGCGCTGGGTGCGACCCGAATCCGTCGCCGCCGCGGTGCGCATGGTGGTGGACTTGGGGGAGGACGCCACCGTCAATGAAGTGAGCGTGCGACCTTCCGGATTGAGTGGCTGAGGGGGCTTGCGCAATAAACCCAAGGACGTTATAGTTAATTCTCCTGTGGAGATCATGCACGATCCCGCCACAGGCGTCCGGGGCTGACTTTTGGTTTCGACTTCGGACACTAAGCCAGGGGAAGCGTGCCGGTGAAGGCTGGAGACCACCGTGAGCGTCGCAGCAACTTGATAAGCGCCGAGAAGAACTCTCAGCGTGACTACGCCCTCGCTGCCTAAGTAGCGACCGCGTGTCCGTCAGCCCCGGTTCGTCGCCGGCCGGGATCCTGGCGTCGACTCAGGTGACTTGCCGTCAGGCCGCGTCAGCGGGGCCTGACGGGACTCACACCGCTGACTGGGCTCATCATCCGGGACGAGTTCGCCCGAGCCGGAGAGCCGAGTAGAGATCGTGAGCGAACTGCGCACGGAGAAGCCCTGGCGCGGTGCCGAAGGACCCGGGTTCAACTCCCGGCAGCTCCACCGAACCCCCTCATCTGTTTAGGCAGGTGAGGGGGTGTTTCTTTTGGGGTGCGGCGACCATGAAAAATCCCCCGTCCCTGGCGGGGCGGGGGATGTGGTCAGGTATCCGGCTAATGGCTGGCGAGTGCCGCTATAGGGCCGACAGGATCCAAATGACCAGAGCGATGATCGCCAGAATACCGACGATGGTCCAGATGAGTGAGCCTCCGCGCATGATGTTCTCCTTCAGATATTCGTTGATCAACTGTGTGTCCCCAATTTTAGAGAAAAACTTATTGCTCCGTCATCCAACGTTCGACTATTTCCCGGTGAACCGTTGTTCCATGCCCCTCATGAGCAGTGGATTTGCTATAGCCTCGAAGACGAAAACGATTTTGTGGAACTGGGCTCGGAGCGCTGATTGGCGGCTCTGACAGTCGTTTTCACCGTCAGCGAGGAGGTCGGGCGGAAATAATTTCGGCTGACGCCCTTGCCGGGGCGGGGATGTGTGCTAGATTGTAGACACGACAACAAACTGGCATTTCACCAGAGGAGCTCCCATGTCTTTCATCGCCAACGCAGCGCTTCGCGCCATCCCGGGCCTGTTCATCCTCAACTCCGGCATCGGAAAGATCGGCATGCCCGCCGACGCTTCCGCGGGAATCCAGCAGGCGGCCGCCTCCGGCGTCCCGGCGCTGGCCAACTTGCCGTCCGAGAAGTTTGGCTCCATGCTCGGCTGGGCGGAGACCGCCGTCGGGGCGTCGTTGCTGCTGCCCGCGGTCCCGAACCGCCTCGCGGGCGCCGGCCTGGCCACTTTCGGCGCCGGGCTGCTCACCATGTACTTCAGCAACGACGACTACACCGAAGAAGACGGCATCCGCCCGACCAGCGAGGGGCTTTCCCTGGCCAAGGACTCCTGGCTCGTGGCCATCGGCCTGGGCCTGATGTTCGGCGCCGGCGGCAAGAAGAAGCGCAAGGCGGCCAAGAACTAGTCTGACGCCTCGCCGGCCCCCTGGGTGGGGCCGGTTTTTCTTTGCGCGAGACCCTGTGACTGCCGTCTCAGGTACGTCTGGGGCGGTCGTGGGTAACCCTGACGGGGGAGGGCTAAACGTGCCCCCACCTTTGGATACGCTTTTCCGCAGGGGTGGGAGTTGCGGTGGCAAAAAAGGGAGTTGTACTCTTCTGGGGAGGTAAACCTTACCTAAGTAAGGGATTTGGACATCTACCCCTAAGAAGGATTTCATGGCTAAAGTTCGTCTCTCCGTCATCGCCGGTTTCGCCGCCGCCGGTCTCGCTCTGACCGCCTGCACCACCACTGAAGGCGATGGCGCCGCAAGCACCGCAGCTGCTGACGTCGAGACCGTCACCATCGAAGACAACCACGGTACCCAGGAAGTTCCGGTTGACCCGGAAACGGTCGTGTCCCTGGACAACCGCACCTTCGAGGTCCTGGCGGACTGGGGCGTTGAGCTGGAGGCCGCACCGGTCGCGCTCATCCCGGACACCATCGAGGCCTATGCCGGCAACGAGGACATCCTCAACATCGGCAACCACCGGGAGCCGGACCTCGAGCTGATCACCGCCGCCGAGCCGGACTTCATCCTGCAGGGGCAGCGCTTCACCAACTACTACGACGACATCGCCGAGCTGAACCCGGACGCCGCCTACGTCGACCTCAACGTCCGTGACGGAGAGCCGATCGACCAGGAGCTCAAGCGCCAGGTCACCGAGCTGGGCAAGGTCTTCGAGACCGAGGACGAGGCCGAGCAGCTCATCGCCGACTTCGACGCCGCCCTCGAGCGCGCGAAGGACGCCTACGACTCCTCCAAGACCGTCATGGCCGTGAACGTCTCCGGCGGCGAGATCAACTACATCGCACCTACCGTGGGCCGCATGTACGGACCGCTGTTCGACCTGATCGGCATGACCGCGTCCCTCGAGGTCGAAGGCTCATCCTCGAATGACCAGGGCGACGACATCTCCGTCGAGGCCATCGCGCAGTCGAACCCGGACATCCTGCTGGTGCTGGACCGTGACGCCGCCGTCCAGAGCGTGGACCAGGAGTCTTACGCCGGCGCCGCCGCGCTGATCAACGACAACCCGGCACTGCAGAACGTGACCGCGTTGCAGGATGACGCCGTCTATATCGCCCCGGCGGACACCTACACCAACGAGTCGATCATCACCTACACTGAGATCCTCAACGGCATGGCTGACTTGTTCGAGTCCCAGCAGTAAAGCATTTCCATCGCATGGCATGACCTGACATGCGGACCGTGGCCGCGCCGAAGATTCCGGTGCGGCCACGGTGTTTTATGCGGCGCGTCACGTGCGCACAGTGAAAAACCATTTCGATAGGGAACCCCATTGTCTGTTTTTTAGAGTCAGGACTAAGGTGTTCCTAAGTTCGATCTTATTTCTGTCG
>CALZCR010000109.1 GCA_945631445.1 uncultured Corynebacterium sp.
GGGTTTTCCCTGCTGAGGCATCCCGGGCGGCGAGGCCATAAAACGCGACGGCCCCACGCCTTCCCTGGAAGGAAAGCGTGGGGCCGTCAGCGTCGCTCACGGGGCCAGGGCGGCGAACCCCGGCGCGCCGCGGTGATTACCGCAGGTCGGAGGAGGCGACCGATGACAGCGCGTCGAGGCTGCTGCCGGTGCCCGCGACCAGGTCATAGAGGGCGATCGAGAGCCGCCCGAGGAGGTCGATGAGGGGAGCTCCGGTGGTGGTGATGTCCTCGATGACGACGGGGATGACAGAAAGCACGGGGTGCTCCTAACAGAGGTGGGGTGGGAAGTGATGAGGCGGGGCGGGGTGGTTCTCGAGTAGAACCACCCCGCCCCTGTGCTGCGGCGTCCTTATGGGTTAGGACTCGTTCTTACGGCCGCGCAGCAGCAGGAGTCCGCGCCGGGTAGGACCAGAAGACGCAGGCGGGGACGTCGAAACGCTCGTCGACGCCGACGGCGGTCATGCGTTGGCCGTTGGTGTCGGCGACCCACTGCGTGTCCAGGTAAGGGCATTCCGTCCAGCCGTCTTTGCCTGCGGGGACCTCCGCCGTCGCGTCGATCGGCAACCCGGAGTCCCGCACCGGCGCAGGCTCCGACGCCTGCGTCTGCTGCTCGGCGGCCGACTCCTCCACCAGCGTCGTGGTGCAGGCGCCGAGGACAAGGGCGGCGCCGGACACGGCCGCGACCGCCCGGGCGCGCCCGGCGACTGTTCCCCTTCTTCACCGCTGCGACCCCTTTGTCAGCGAGTCGCGGGTCTGCTCGATTAGGTCCATCATCGGGCGCATCGCCGGGTCTTCCCAGCGGCGCCGCACAGTGGCCAGCGGGTACAGCAACAGCTCCTGGTCCTCGTCGTAGAGGGCGATCTCGGCGTCGGCGCCGCGTTCCACGACGCACCATTGCAGGTCGAATTCCCGGCAGATCCGCTCCCCGAAGGCCACGGAATAGATGGTGAGCAGCATCGAGGAGTCGCCACGCTCGTGGTCGGGCAGGGCGCGCCAATCATCGCGGCTGGCGTCGAAAGACTCGGCCAACGCCTGCGCGGAAGACAGCAGCCCGGAGTCCTGGGCGGTGAACAGCCGCGTGGTCAGCCACTGCGCCTCGTCCTCGGACAGGGCCATGACTTTGGGGGAAGACATGCCCCCACCGTAGCCGGAGGCCCACGGTCAGGGCGGACGTCGGCGCAGGGCTGTTCTATGCTGAGACAATGACTACGACCACGGAGAACGACTCTGACGCGGCCGCCCACGACGCCGCCCCCTCCGAGCAGTCGCACGAGCAGACGCAGAAGAACAACCGCGACCAGCGCGCCGCGCAAGAAGAACGCGAACGTCGCCGCCGCGAGGCGGTGGCGGCGCACCCCTACGTGGCCCTCGTCACGCACGCCAGCGGCATCCACCCCACGACATCCCGGCTGATCACGGTCGATCTGGTGACCTTCAACGAGGCCGGGGAGATCGGCGAGGACTTCCACGCCGTGCTCGACCCGAACACCGACCCGGGGCCGAAGCACCAGCACGGCCACACCCGGGAGGAAATCGCGGCGGGGCAGCGTTTCTCGCAGGTGCTCAAAACGCTCGACCGACTCATCGACGGCCGCACCCTCGTCGTCCACCGCGCCCCGCGGACCTGGGGCTTCGTCGTCTCCGAGGCCCGGCGCGCCATGAACGCCGCGGCCCGGGCGAACCGCTCGCGCTCCCGCGGGCGGGGGCGTTCGCGGCGCCGGCAGCGGGTGGGCCATGTGCCGCGCCCGGAGCGGATCGTCGACACGCTGGCGACCGCGCGTCGGCAAGCCACGCCCTTGACGGACACCCGCATCGCCGCCGTCGCCCAGCGCTACGGGCTGCCCGCCCCGTCGCCGGTCGCCTCCGTGGAGCGCGCCCAGCGCCCGCCGCAGGAGGTCGCCCGGGAGCAGACGCTGCTGGTGCGCGACCTGTTTTTCGCGGTGCGGGACGCTGGCCCGGTGGCGCAGCGCTCGCCGAAGGACCTGCGCGCCGACCGGTTCGGGCTGCAGCGCTCGCACGTGCGCGTCGACGCGGTGGAGGTGCCGCGGCCGCGGCCGAACCCGGGGCGCTACCGCCCGGGGCATTCGCTGGTCCGCGGGATGGAGGTCGTGATCGCCCCCGAGGTGGAGATCGACCCGAACACGCTGATCGAGGCGTGCCTGCGCGAGGAGCTGGTGTACTCGGAGAAGCTGACCAGGGAAACCTCGCTGGTGGTGTGCAACGAGACGACCGACCTGTCGGGCAAGGCGATGCACGCGGCGCGCAAGGACATTCCGTTGATGTCGGACGCCGCTTTCCTCGCGGCGGCGGAGCGGGTCAAGGAGCAGCCAGGCACGTAGCGCTATTCTGTAGTACATGAGCGATTCTTCCCCCAGCAGACTGCAGCGCCTGCGCACGAAAACGGCCACCGCGGCAGCGAAACTCGCCACCGCCGCCTCGCGCGCCACGGGACGCGGGGCGGGCGGGATGATCGGCGGGCTGGTCGCCGGCGCCCTGGACCCGACGATCATGTCCACCCTCGCGGCCGGCCGGCCAACGGTGCTGGTCACCGGCACGAACGGCAAATCCACGACCACGCGGATGATGGCGGCCGCGATGCGCACCCGGCACAGCCTGGCCACCAACGACGGCGGCGACAACATGGACGCGGGCATCATCTCCGCGCTCATGGAAGACGGCGACGCCAGCCACATCGTCTTGGAGGTCGACGAGCTGCACGTGCCGAGCGTGGCGGACAAACTCGACCCGGACGCGCTCGTGTTGCTGAACCTCTCGCGCGACCAGCTGGACCGGGTCGGCGACATCAACAAAATCGAAAACGCCCTGCGCGGGGCGGTGGCGTCGCACCCGGACATGCTGATCATCGCCAACTGTGACGACGTGCTGATGACCTCGGTGGCCTACGACGCGGAAAACGTCGTGTGGGTCTCCGCCGGGGCGGGCTGGCTGGGCGACTCGGTCACCTGCCCGCGCACCGGCGGCCACGTCGTGCGCCACGAACACGACTGGTGGGCGGTGAAGAAACTCGCCGACGGCCGCGAGTTCCGCCGCCCCACCCCCACCTGGGAGATCACCGACGACGGCATCGTCTCCCCCGCCGGTACGCGCGAGCTGGACCTGCGGCTGCCGGGCCGGGCCAACCGCGGCAACGCCACCCAGGCCGTCGCCGCCGCGGTCGAAGGCTTCGACGTGGACCTGGACCAGGCGATCGCGGCCGCCGAGGACGTCGACAACGTCGCCGGCCGCTACGCCACCGTCCAATACGGCGCCCGCCAGGTGCACCTGCTGTTGGCGAAAAACCCGGCCGGTTGGCAGGAGGCGCTGACCATGATCGATCGCTCCGCCGACGGGGTGGTCATCGCCGTCAACGGCCAACAAGGCGACGGCGAGGACCTCTCCTGGCTGTGGGACGTGCGCTTCGAGGACTTCGACGGCACCGTCGTCCAAGCCGCCGGCGAACGCGGCACCGACCTGTCCGTGCGCCTGACCTACGCCGGCATCGAGCACGACCTGTCCCCCGACCCGCTGGCCGCGATCCGGGCGTGCCCGGAAGGGCGCATCGAGGTCCTGGCCAACTACACCGCCTTCCGCGACCTGAAGAAGGCCCTGAACAAGGAGGAAGACGCCCATGGCTGATCGCCTGAGCATCGGTTTGATCCTGCCGGACGTGCTGGGCACGTACGGCGACGACGGCAACGCCCTGGTGCTGCGCCAGCGGGCGCGGTGGCGCGGCCTGGACGCAGAGATCGTGCGCGTAGGGCTCGGCGAGGCGGTCCCGAATGACCTGGACGTCTACTGCATCGGCGGCGGGGAGGACTCCGCCCAGACGCTGGCGGCCCAGCACCTGATCGCCGACGGCGGCCTGGGCCGGGCGGCGTGGGCGGGGCGCCCGATCTTCGCGGTCTGCGCCGGCCTGCAGGTCCTTGGCGAATCCTTCCGCGCCGGCGGCCGGGTCTACGACGGGGTCGGGCTTATCGACGCCACCACCGCCGCCATGCAAAACCGCGCCATCGGCGAAGTCGTCTCCACCCCGACCGGCCACGGTGCGACCTCGGAGCTGACCGAGCCGCTGACCGGGTTCGAAAACCACATGGGCGCCTCCATCCTCGGCCGCGAGGCCAAGCCGCTGGGCAGGCTGCGCGCCGGCACCGGCAACATGGACGAGAGCACGTTTCTCGACATCTCCGACGGCCAGCAGCAGCGCGCCTCTGAGGGCGCGGTGCAGGGCAGCGTCATCGCCACCTACATGCACGGCCCCGCGTTGGCTCGTAACCCGCAGCTGGCGGACCTGCTCTTGGCGAAGGCGATGGGGGTGGCGCTGGCGGAGCTGGAGCCGCTGGAGATCGACGCGGTGACGGCGCTGCGCAAAGAGCGGCTGGCGGCGGCGCAAGGCTAAGGCCGGGCGTCCCCTCCGTTGCCCCATAGGCCTTGCCCCATAGGCGTCTGTTTTCCTGGCTAAAACGTAGAAAAGCGCGCCCTATGGGGTAAGGCCTATGGGGTTATCACACGGGAAGCCCGCTAAAACCGCACGTCGTCGAGCGAGAGCCCCGGGCCCAGGTCGACATGCCCCTGCGCGAGGTCGACGTAGCGGCCCGCATGCGAGAGAAACGCCCCCGACTCTTCTTCTGAAAGTTCGCGGCGGACCTTCGCGGGCACTCCGGCGGCCAGCGCACGTTCCGGGATCTCCTGATCCTCGAGCACGACGGCGCCGGCGGCGATCAGCGCGCCCGCCCCCACCGATGAGCGCGAGAGCAGCGTCGAGGTCATGCCCACCATCACCCCGTCGCCCACCTGGCAGGCGTGCACCAGGGCCCCGTGGCCGACGGTGACGTCCTCGCCGAGGATGCAGGCCGCGTCGCGGTCGACGTGCAGGACGGCGTTGTCCTGGATGTTGCTCCGGGCGCCGACGACGATGCGGTTGACGTCGCCGCGCAGGACGCAGCCATAGAAGACGGAGGCGTCGGGGCCGATCTCGACGTCGCCGATGAGCACGGCGGTCGGGGCGATGAAGGCTGAGGCCGCCACGCGCGGGGTTTTGCCTGCGTAAGGAAGAATCAAAGGTCCAGTCATGCGATCAGGGTAGCGGGCCGCCGGGCCCCTCACCTTCGAAAATCGAATTACTTTCATGGACAAACGTGAGGACTTCCTCGGGTTATGGAAAATAATGTTATATCGGTCACAGCTATAAGTCGTTGTGACGATTTTCGTGGGTTAGGATGTGCCAACCCGACCCACTAATCAGGAGAAGCATGACGACCGTGACGCCCATCGACCAGCAGATCACCCAGGACGAGATTTTCGCCGCCCACAAGGGCGGCAAGCTCATCACCAAGTCCACGGCGCCTTTGACCTCCATGCGCGATCTCTCCATCGCCTATACCCCGGGCGTCGCCGACGTCTGCCGCGCCATCGCCGAGGACCCGGCCAAGGCACGCACCTACACCGGCGCCGGCAACACCATCGCCGTGGTCTCCGACGGCTCCGCGGTCCTGGGCCTGGGCGACATCGGCCCGGCCGCCGCCATGCCCGTCATGGAGGGCAAGGCCCAGCTGTTCTCCGAGTTCGCCGGCCTCAACGCCGTGCCGATCGTGCTGGACACCCAGGACGTCGACGCCATCGTCGAGACGGTCGTGGCCATGGCGCCCTCCTTCGGCGGCATCAACCTCGAGGACATCTCCGCCCCGCGCTGCTTCGAGGTCGAACGCCGCGTCAAGGAACGCCTGGACATCCCGGTCCTGCACGACGACCAGCACGGCACCGCCGTCGTGGTGCTGGCCGCCCTGCGCAACGCCGCCCAGGTCTTGAGCCGTACGCTGACGGATCTGCAGGTCGTCATCTCCGGCGCCGGCGCGGCCGGGGTGGCCATCGTCGACATGCTGCTGGAAGCCGGCGTCGCCGACATCGTCGTGCTGGATTCCAAGGGCGCCATCCACGGCGACCGCGCGGATCTGACCCCGGTGAAGAAGTCGTTGGCCGCGCGCACCAACCCGCGCAACGTCACCGGCGGGGTCGCGGACGCCCTCGACGGCGCCGACACCTTCATCGGCGTCTCCAGCGGCAACATCACCGAAGAGCAGCTGCGCCACATGGCGCACCAGCCGATCCTGTTCTCCCTGGCCAACCCGACCCCGGAGATCCACCCGGAGCTGGCCGCGCGCTACGGCGGCGTCGTGGCCACCGGCCGCAGCGACCTGCCCAACCAGATCAACAACGTGCTGGCCTTCCCCGGCATCTTCCGCGGCGCCCTGGACGCGCACGCCACGAAGATCACCCCGGCGATGCTGCTGGCCGCCTCCCGGGCGATCGCCGAGGTCGCCGCCGACGCCCTGGACGCCGGGCACATCGTGCCGCAGGCGCTCGATG
>CALZCR010000110.1 GCA_945631445.1 uncultured Corynebacterium sp.
GCCACCAGGACGCCCTTGGTGCTCACCTGGATGCCCACCACCTGGCCGCCCACCTGGTGGTGCGGGAAAACCAGCCGCTGGCCGCGGCCGGAATGTTCGTCTCGCCGCTGGCCGGACGCCTGGAGTCCGCCATGCAGACTCAGCTCGACCGGGATTTCCATGCGGTCGTGGAAGAGTGGGCGGCGGGGCCGGGAAAGCTCAACCCGATGCGTTTCGCCGACTCGGCGATCAACACCGCGGAGCACTTCATCCACCATGAGGACCTGCGCCGCGGCGGAGGACTGGAGGAATGGGCGCCGCGTGATTTCTCGCAGGCGGTCGACGACCAGCTTTATTCGGCGTTGTCGACCATGGCGCGCGGACTGGTGAAGGGTTCGGAGAAACCGGTGGTGTTTGTGGCCGGCGGGCGTAAGCCGGTCGTGGCGGCCCGGGGCCGGGGCGTCGCGGAGCGCGGTGATGACGTCGTCCGGGTCAGTGGCGAACCCGGCGAGCTGTTGTTGTGGGCGTTTGGCCGAGACGCCGTCGAGGTCGCCGTCGAAGGGGACGTCGCTGCAGTGAGTCGTTAAAGCGGGCGCCGCCGCGAGAAGGTGTGGCGGATGTGAATAGAGGGAATAAAGACACTAAAGTGGCTCGTATGTCTGTGAAGAACACGACGAAGAAGTCCGCCACGTCCGCGAAGAAGAAACCGGCCCCCCGGTCCTCGACGCGTTCTTCCGCACGCCCGGGAGGTCGAACCAAGACCAGCCCACGGGTGTCCAGACCCTCCGGCCCGTCCACTAAAACGGACCTGACCGCCGCCCATCGCGCTGCCGCCACCTCCACAGAGAGGACCGGCAGCGCTTTTAGGCCGGTGGGGGAGGGCATCAGCACCATCTTCGGCGCCGCCGCCCGCGGAGTCGGGTCCCTGACCCGGGGAGTGTCCTCGCTGGGCAGATCGCCCCGCGGCCGGGCCGACGAGGAGCTGGATCTTGCCGAGACCACCGTCATCAGCCAGAAGGATGCATCAGTGAGCGATGAGAAAGCCGCCCGCAAACCCGCGCGTCCGCGCCGTCGGCGGGCGGAGAGTTCGGAGACGGCCCCGGCCAGTCGCCGCGCGGCCAAGGCCGACGTCGCTGACGATCCGGAGCAGGGCGATGAAGCGCGCCCCGGGCCGAGCCCGGACGCCATCGGCCTGCTGCTGCTCGCCCTGGCTGCCATCCTCGGCGCCTCCGTGTGGCTGAACGTCGCCGGACCCGTCGGCGAAGTCATCGCCTCCGGCGTGCACTTGGTCATCGGCGCCGGCGCGCTGCTCCTGCCGATCGCGCTGATCGCGCTCGCCGTCGTTCTCATGCTCGGCCTGCACCGCAACCGGGAGACCAACGGCAGGGTCGCCCTCGGCGTGGCCATCATCCTGGTCGGGATGCTCGGCCTGATCCACGTCTTCGCCGGTGACCCGGAGGCGTGGGAAGGCCGGATGAACGCCGGCGGGGCGGTCGGCGCCTGGACTGGTGGCCTGCTGGCCGCCGCATTCAGCCCGTACGTGGCCATTCCACTGCTGATCCTCGTGATCGTCTATGGCGCGCTGAAAGTCACCGGCATCACCGTGCGCCAAGGAATCGACGCCTTGGCCGAGATGTTCCGGGAGCACCGCGAAGCCGCCCTCCTCGACGATGACAACGACGATCTGTACGGAGACGTCGACGACGAGATTGAGGAGCTGGCGGCCGGACGCGGAACCTCGCGTCGCCGTGCCCGCCCGCGTCCGGCGCCGGCGGCGTCCCCGATGGAGAATTACCCGCCGGACGAGACGGCCCGCGCCGCGGAACAGGAGCAGGCGCACGAGGCTTCGGCCCCGCGCCGACAGCCGGTGGCGCGCCGCCCGAAGCAGAGTCCGGTCCCGGAGCCCCCGGCAGGTGACGAGACGCCGGACACGAATGAGTTTCCGCCGGTGGCCGCCAGCCGCCCGCAGGAGGCCCACCCACCGGCCGAGCCGGAGAGCGACGCCGTCAACGTGGCGCAAGAAGGAATGCGCCGGGCCCGCAGCGCGTACTCTAAAAAGCAGGCTGCGGCCCTCCCCGCCAGCGCCGTTCCGGCCAGCACCCCGAAAAGCGAGCTGGCCAAGCAGGAACAGGGACAGGAGGAAGCGCGCCCGGAAACCGGCGCCCGCGCCGTGGAGCCCGCCGGTGATTACGTGCTGCCCTCCACGCAGCTGCTCATCCCGGGTGACGTGCCCAAGACCCGCACCGAGGCCAACGACCGCATGATCGAGGCCATCACCGACGTCTTCGAGGAATTCAACGTCGACGCCGCGGTCACCGGGTTTTCCCGCGGACCGACCGTCACCCGCTATGAGGTCGAGCTGGGCCCCGGCGTCAAGGTCTCCAAGATCACCAACCTGCAGTCCAACCTGGCGTACGCCGCCGCGACCGACAACGTCCGGCTGTTGACCCCGATTCCAGGCAAGTCCGCGGTGGGCATCGAGGTGCCCAACGCCGACCGCGAAATGGTGCGGCTGGCGGACGTGCTCGAGGCACCGAAGGTGATGGCGAACGAAGATCCGATGGTCATCGGCTTGGGCAAGGACATCGAGGGCGAGTTCGTCTCGCATTCGGTGCAGAAGATGCCGCACCTGCTGGTCGCCGGTTCCACCGGTTCCGGTAAGTCCGCTTTCGTCAACTCTTTGTTGATGTCGGTGCTCACGCGCGCGACCCCGGAGGAGGTGCGCCTGATTCTGGTGGACCCGAAGATGGTGGAGCTGACCCCGTACGAGGGCATCCCGCACCTGATCACCCCGATCATCACGCAGCCGAAGAAGGCGTCGGCCGCGCTGCAGTGGCTGGTCGAGGAGATGGAGCAGCGCTACATGGACATGAAGTCCGGTCGGGTGCGCCACATCAAGGACTACAACGCCAAGGTCAAGGCCGGGGAGATCCAGGCTCCGGCGGGTTCGCAGCGTGAGCTGGCCCCGTACCCCTACATCATCTGCGTGGTCGACGAGTTGGCGGACTTGATGATGACCGCGCCGAAGGAGATCGAGGAATCGATCGTCCGCATCACCCAGAAGGCGCGTGCGGCCGGCATCCACCTGGTGTTGGCCACCCAGCGCCCGTCCGTCGACGTGGTCACCGGCCTGATCAAGACGAATGTGCCGTCGCGTCTGGCTTTCGCCACCTCCTCGCTGACCGACTCGCGCGTCATCCTGGACCAGGGCGGAGCGGAGAAGCTCATCGGCATGGGCGACGCGTTGTTCATCCCGCAGGGCGCCGGCAAACCGCAGCGGCTGCAGGGCGCGTTCGTCACCGACGAAGAAATTGAGGCGGTCGTCGAGGCCGCCAAGGCACAGGCGTCGCCGACCTACACAGAAGGCGTCACCGACGACAAGTCTTCGGAGGCTAAGAAAGAGATCGACGAGGACATCGGCAAGGACATGGACGACCTGCTGGAAGCCGTCGAACTCGTCGTCACTTCCCAGCTGGGGTCCACCTCGATGCTGCAGCGCAAGCTGCGTATCGGCTTCGCCAAGGCGGGCCGGTTGATGGACCTGATGGAATCCCGGGGCGTGGTGGGCCCGTCGCTGGGTTCGAAGGCGCGCGACGTGCTGGTCAAACCGGAAGACTTGGACACGATGTTGTGGGTGATCAAGGGCGCCGACCCGGCGGAGGCGCCGCAGGAGGTACGTGACGAATGGGCGGCCGCCGCCGGGGAGGACACTTCTGGCGAGGAAACCGGATCGACGCCCGCGGGCGGGCCAGCCCCTGCCGGAGACCAGGAGGCGGCGGACGCGGAGGAGACCGGGGAGCAGCCCCGGGTGGTCACCGCCACCTACAATCCCACGGGTGGCGCGGTCTGAGCTGGCCGCAGGTAAAAATGCGGTCACGGGATGACTGTTCCGCCGTAGATTCGACTACACTGGCACACCGTGGTGGAGGGGAGTACCCCGAACACGGCATGCACCGTCAGCACGGACGGCGTGCCCCGCATAGGGCGGGGCATGGCCACCCGGTCATGTCGGCCCCGCGGCCTGGAACGAGGTCGCGGGGTGGGGGAGACCTCCGGTCACGTTTCTTATTGATGCGACCGGAGGGATAATTTTCTCATGAGTGTTCCGCTATGGATTTGGGTGGTCACCAGCCTGGTGATCCTCGGCTTCTTCATCTTCGACTTTGTGTCGAACGCGCGCACGCCGCACGAGCCGACCTTGAAAGAGTCCACGTGGTGGTCGCTTTTTTACGTGGGTCTGGCGTTGTTGTTCGGCGTCGTCGTCTGGGTGCTCTGGGACGCAGAGCACGGACTGCAGTACTACACCGGTTATGTGACCGAAAAGGCCCTCAGCGTCGACAACCTCTTTGTCTTCGCGCTGATTTTTGCGGCGTTCAAGATTCCCCGTCGCTACCAGCAAAAAGTGCTGCTGATCGGCATCATGATGGCCCTGTTCTTCCGCCTGATCTTCATTCTGCTGGGTGCGTCGCTGATCGCGGCCTGGTCTGACGTCTTCTACATCTTCGCGGCTTTCCTGTTGGTCATGGGCGTCAAGACGATCGTCGACGAAGCCCGCGACGCCGAGCAGACGGACCCGAAGGATATGCGGGTGATCAAGTGGCTGGGCAAGATCATCCCGATCTCGGACAGCTACAAGCGCGATAACCTGTGGTACCGGGACAAGGGCAAGCTGATCTTTACCCCGCTGTTCATCGCGCTGGTGGCCATCGGCCTGATCGACGTGGTCTTCGCACTGGACTCCATCCCGGCGATCTACGGCATCACGTCTGAGGCGTACCTGGTGTTCACCACCAACGCCTTCTCCTTGATGGGGCTGCGCCAGCTGTACTTCCTGCTGGACGGGCTGCTCGACCGCATCGTCTACCTGGCCTACGGCCTTGGCGCCATCCTGGCGTTCATTGGCGTGAAGCTGCTGCTGCACGCCCTGCACGAGAACAACCTACCGTTCATCAACGGTGGCGAGGACGTTTCGGTACCCGAGGTCGGCACGCTGACCTCGCTCGTGGTGATCGTCGGGATCTTGGTGGTCACGGTGCTGCTGTCGCTGTGGAAGGACGCCCGCGACCGCGCCCGCGGCATGGTGTCGAAGGACAAGAACCTCAAGACCGACTACGACGACCACGGCAACAAGCATTACGTGGACAAGGACGGTTACATGATCGACGAGGACGGCAACGAACTCGACTGGGACGGCAACGTGCTGACGGAAAAGGGCGGGGATCCTTCCGCAGGCCATTACCACTAGCGCGCGCCCCGCATAGGACGGCCCCGCCGCACCGCTGAGTTTGTCAGCGGTGCGGCGGGGCCGTCGGCGTCAGGGAGCGTTAAGAGTTCGACGGGAAAATGTTGATCACCGGGTTCCACTGGCGGATGCTGCGGCCCGCCAAGACCCCTTCCCGGTGAAAGGGGTCCTTGTCCATCAGCTCCACGGCGTCGTCGTAACCGGCGTGTTCGCCCAGCTGGAGCAGAATCAGCGCGGATCCGTGGCCGTCGTTGTACGGTCCGGAGGCGACCAATTTCCCTTGATCCTTGAGTGATCCCAAGAATTCGCGGTGGGCCGGGCGTAAGCGAGCGATGTCCTGGTCGCCGTCGGCGTAGGTGTAGTGCACTGCAAAGTAGTTCGTCATGGTTTTATTCTAGACGGCCCATATCGTTGAGCAGGTGAATCAGCCGGTATTACCCCCCGCCGGGTAGGGTGGCCGATGTGAATGCAGAATCGACGCGCTCCGGCAGATCCTACTTTGAGGAGAATTTTAACCTGCCCAATGTGCTGACCAGCCTGCGCATTCTGTTTATCCCGTTGTTCGCTTTCTTGGTGATCCGCGGAGGCGATGAGCATCTCGGCTGGATGTGGGCGGCCTTCGGACTGTTCGTGGCGCTGATGATCACGGACAAGCTCGACGGCGACATCGCCCGCGCCCGTGACCTGGTCACGGACTTCGGCAAGATCGCCGACCCGATCGCGGACAAGGCCTTGATGACGACGGCCCTGGTGTGCCTGAACGTCATCGGCGTGTTGCCGGTGTGGGTGACCGTGGTGATCGTGATCCGCGAATTCGGCATCACCCTGTGGCGCATGGCGATGCTGCGCCGCGGCAAGGTGATGCCGGCGTCCAAGGGCGGCAAGCTCAAGACCGCGCTGCAGACCCTGGCCGTGGGCCTGTACCTGTGCCCGTTACCGGACTGGATGGAGACTCCCACCTTCGTCGTGATGCTCGCGGCCGTGGCGGTCACGGTGTTCACCGGCGTGCAATACCTGTGGGACGCCCGGTCCATGGAGCGACAGGGCCGGAACTGATGTCGACGGCGTACGGTGTCGTCGCCGGGTTGACCCCGCGGGGGGAGAGCTTGTCGACGTTCGAGTCACACACAGCCGGGCTGCTCGCCGCCCCCCTCGCCGACCT
>CALZCR010000111.1 GCA_945631445.1 uncultured Corynebacterium sp.
CGGATGGCGTCGGTCAACGCCGTGGAACTGGCCCCCGACGTCGGCGAACCCCGGATGGGCCCGCTCGCGGACCTGACGGTGGCGTGGATGATGGTCGACGGGATGCTGGGCGACCGACGCGGGGCCCTGTACCGCATTCAGGACGTCCTCAGCGAAGGCACGCACCAGCCGGTGGTGGTGGCGAAAAACTCGAACGAGGCCGCGTACTGGCTTCAGGCGCTGTCCTCGACCCTTTCTCCTGTGGAGGCGCGCCGCCTGTTGCGGTTCTCCACCTTCGAGCGGGCGGGCTCTCTGCCGGCTGCGGGGCCCGCCACGGCAGGCGCAGTCATCGTCGTGCCCGTGGAAGACAAGGAGGAATTCCGCCGTCGTGAAGGTGTGCGCGTCATTGACCCCGCGGATCCGCAGACCCACGCCACCTCGCCGGCCTCCGTGTGGTCGCGTCTGACGCAAGCAGTCTTCGACGCCGAAACGAGCGCCACCGCCGTCGTGGAACGACTGACGGCCGTCACCGCCAAGATCGACGAGGACCAGCTAACGGACCTGACGTTCGGCATCGGCCTGGCGCTGTTGGTGGACGACTCGCCCGCCACGTTCGGGGCCGACCTGGCCAATCTCGCCCGCACCCATGTGCAGGCGTGGCGTTCGACCCCCACAGACAACGACGTGGCCCTGGTCAAGCGCGTCATCGACCACCCCGAGCAGGCGCGCCGGGTGACGGCATGGCCGGTGATGAAACCCGGCGAGATCACCGAGCGCCGGTATTTCCAGCTCGTCGACGCAGGCCTCGCTTCGGTGCAGAAGCTGCGGGACGCGGACGCGGAGACGTTGGTCGCTTACCTCGATTTTCTCTTGCGCACCGGGTTGTTGTCGCGGGAGAACATTCAGGACCCGGGGGTGCGTTCCACGTTCAGCGCTTTCCCGGCGATGGAGCGGTGGCGGGACACCCCGCCGCCGGCCGGCGCCCACGCGGAGCTGGGCGCGCTGCTGGAATTGGCGGAGAAAGACCGCCGTCCGGCGGCGACCGCGAGCCGGGACGCGGGGAAGCGGACCCCGGCGCTCAGCACGGACGAACAGTTGCTGTGGGACATGGCCCGGGCCAAGAACGTCCGGAGCGTCATGCTGTGGCTGGGAAGGGAGGAAGCCGTCGGCAAGCTGCGCCGGATCACCGAAAAGCAGGTGGTGGAGCGCAGCGAACACGACCATGTCTTGGGGCTGCTGCGGGCCTATTACACGGTCGTCGTCCTCTGTAACATGCGCCCGGTACTCTCCGGGGACCGGCGCCGCGATAAGTGGGTCGCCGACGCGCTCTCCGCCCTCGCGTTGAAGGCGGTGTACCGGCACGTGAGCGGACCCGGAGTGGCGCTCGGCAAGTTCCGCCGGCTCGGGTGGCAGATAGCGCTCGCTGACTTGCCTAAAGTGCTCGAGGACCCGGGCCTGGTGCGCGAGGCGCACGGTCACTTCGTGGAGCACAGTGACCCCGTTAACCTGAAAATTAGTCCGCCCCCCGGTTTCCAGGACCAGCACACGCCTGCGGTGGCGGCGGTCTTCGCCGCTGTGGCGCAGGGAATCCTGGAAAAATTGGACACCAGCGAAAGGTCTATCACTGATGCATGAAATCCGACTTTCACCGGGCCAGACGTACCCCGTCCCCGGCCGGGCCTTCACCGGCTGGCTGCAGGTGGGGTTGAGCGGTGGACTCGATTTCCAGGTCGAGATCCCCGACATGGAGACGCGTCGACGGGGCGCGAAGGTGTGGTTGCGCAACCCGGCCGCGAACACCGAGATCACGATTTCCCCCGGCTACGGAGACACGCATTTCCCCACCGGCACGAAGTTATTTGTCACGCTGCACGTGACGGCGGAAAGCGGTCAGGAGTTGCAGCTGGAGTTCCCGACTTTCGAGGTCGGGGGGTTGAAGTCTTTTCCGGCGGCCGTGATCCTGCCGGGATTAGACGCCGTCCGGATCGTCGTGTCCGAATCCGTCAACGAGAGCAACCTCGACGAGGATTCCGCCGGCGTCCGTTCCGCGCTGCGCCGCTCCATCGACCGGGACAGCCTGCCGGAAGGCCGGCGCCGAGACGTGGTCATGATCGTGGACGTCACGTCCTCGATGCAGAACAGCACCTCGCGCGAGGCCTTCGACGCGATGTGCACCTTCGCCGCCGGGGTGTTGTCCACCAGCAGCGGGGATCGAGTGCTGCGGTTGGCGACCAGCAGCGAATCTTTTGTCCCGGAGCCGCTCAGTGGGCCGGAGGCCGTCCGGCAGTTGGCGGAGCGGGATTTTTCCGCTCGGGAAGTGGGCTGGAGCCTGGAGGTCGGCGACCTCGATCCGGAAGCCGCGTTGGTGGTGATCTCCGACGATCTGCCCGCGGAGGTGGCGGCTCATCCGGGAGTGGTGCACGTGTTGACGCAGCGTCCTCCCGTGTTTACTGCCGGGGCGTCGGTCACCGTGTTTGACGACAAGCTGATCAGCGCCGTCCGCGATCAGAATTCAGAGGTGTTGGCCAGGCCCACCAGGGGCATGTTCGACGCGTTGACGATGGGGGAGAAGTAGACAGTGGAGAATTCGATGACTCAGACCGCCGTTTCATACGACAAGACGAAGGAGCGGCTAGCCACCCGCTGTCCGTACACTTTCCAGGTGATGCCGGATCCGGGCGCGACGTCGTCTCCGTTTCTCTCTTCGTCAGACCAGGAGAAATACCCGCTGCCGGAAGGGTGGCAGGGGTCGGGGACCCTGACTTTCGCGATGGCAGGGGCCCGGTCCTCGGGCAAGAGCCTGTATATCGCGGTGATCGTCAAGCTGCTCAAGAAACTGGTCGTGGCCAATCACGGAACCTTCCGGTACGCGGATGAATACACCCGCCGCAACTACGAACAGAAGTATGAGGCGCCCCTCTTCGAGAAGATGGGGTTGTTGCCCCCGACCCCGCCTGCCTCGTCGGCGGACGCGCACCAGATGCGCCCCTTGATTTTCGACGTCGGGATGCATGAGCGGGACGGCGGGCTGCAGAAGATTTTCGTCGTTTTCCGCGACGTCGCAGGCGAAGACCTCAAGGAGGAGAACTTCGAGGAGCGGCTGGGGGAGATGGACTTCTTCCGGGAGGCGGAGCGGATCCTTTTTCTGTTTGACCCGATGGCGGTGCCGCGCATCCGCCAGTTGCTCGAGGGGTCCGTGCCGATGCACGAGGTCGGCGCAGATGACCCGACTGCGGTGCTGCAAAACGTTCTGCGGGTGCTCGGCACCGAGCACCGGCCGGGCATCGCGTTGTGCCTGTCGAAGTTCGACACGATGCAGCAGCTCGCCGACGTGAACCAGACGCACCATTATTCGGCCGGGCAGAACGCGGTGAACTGGCAGCGGGTCATGAGCAACTACGGGGCGTCCTTCCGGCGGGAAGGCGTGGCCCTGGACGAGCCCTTCGACACGGAAAACAGCTTCCTCCTGCACCTGGAGGTGGAGAGCCTGCTGCAATGTTTGGACGCGACGCAGATGCTCAACCAGCTGAATACGCCGTTGTTCGGCCAAAAGAATTATCCGTACCACTGCTACGCGGTGTCGGCGCTGGGCGCCCCGCCGGAGGGCGACCGGGTCAGCAGGATCGGTATCGCGCCTTTCCGGTGCATGGACCCGCTGCGCCAGGTCTTCTCGGAGTTCGGGCTTTTCGACGGCTCGTCGCGGACGAGTTTCTGACAGGGCGGACTGGCCGACGCCGGTAATTGAAAGACAGGAAGAGATTAGAGATGAACCAGCACGATTCATGGCCTGGGCGGCAGGGCGGTTTCGCTCGTCCCACCTTTACTCCGGGCCCGGGCGTCGGCGGCGCCCCGGATATGACTTCGCCACCGGGCTCTGGTGGGGCGCGTGGCGTGAAGGCGGATCTGGCCGAGCGGGAAGATCAGCTGCGGCAGGAACGGCGCGACGCCAACCAGCGCCGCCGCAAGCGTATTTATGTGGCGATCGCCCTGGCGGTCGTCGCTATCGTGGTGATCGTGGCCGTGATGGTGTGGTTGTGGTCGGGCGATGTTTTTCTTCCGGCCGCAAACTAGGGTCGGGGTATCCGAGGGGCTAGGTGATCAGGGACGGTTGTGATCTTGCACTCGGCGGTGGAGAGTGCTAAAAAAGGGGTTAGCACTCTGAAGTTGAGAGTGCCAGAATTTCAGAGCCGAGTGGGATGAAGGTTGGGTCACACTCCCCAGCCCTGCCGTCGCGGGCGCCTGCTTGGGTTCGACGTGAGTGTCGTCGCCGATAAACACCAACCGAGGAGAATTACACCACCATGGCAAAAATCATCGCCTTTGATGAGGAAGCTCGTCGCGGACTCGAAGACGGCCTGAACACTCTGGCCAACGCGGTCAAGGTCACCCTGGGCCCGAAGGGCCGCAACGTCGTCCTGGAGAAGTCCTGGGGCGCCCCGACCATCACCAACGACGGCGTCTCCATCGCCAAGGAGATCGAGCTCGAGGACCCGTACGAGAAGATCGGCGCCGAGCTGGTCAAGGAAGTGGCCAAGAAGACCGACGACGTCGCCGGTGACGGCACCACCACCGCGACCGTCCTGGCTCAGGCACTGGTTTCCGAGGGGCTGCGCAACGTCGCCGCCGGCTCCAACCCGATGGGCATCAAGCGCGGCATCGAGGCCGCCGTCGAGAAGGTCTCCGCCGAGATCCTCTCCACCGCCAAGGACATCGAGACCGAGGAGCAGGTCGCCCAGACCGCCGGCATCTCCGCCGCCGACTCCGAAATCGGCAAGCAGATCGCCCGCGCCATGTACGCCGTCGGCAACGGCGCCGTGAACAAGGACTCCGTCATCACCGTCGAGGAGTCCAACACCTTCGGCGTCGAGCTCGAGGTCACCGAGGGAATGCGCTTCGACAAGGGCTACATCTCCGGCTACTTCGCCACCGACGTCGAGCGCCAGGAAGCCGTCCTGGAAGACCCGTACATCCTGCTGGTCTCCTCCAAGATCTCCAACGTCAAGGACCTCCTGCCGGTTCTGGAGCAGGTCATGCAGTCCGGCAAGCCGCTGCTGATCATCGCCGAGGACCTCGAGGGCGAAGCCCTGTCCACCCTGGTGGTCAACAAGATCCGCGGCACCTTCAAGTCCGTCGCCGTCAAGGCCCCGGGCTTCGGCGACCGTCGCAAGGCGCAGCTGCAGGACATGGCCATCCTCACCGGCGGCCAGGTCATCGACGAAGAGGTCGGACTCTCCCTGGAGACCGCAGACCTGTCCCTGCTGGGCCAGGCACGCAAGGTCGTCGTCACCAAGGACGAGACCACCATCGTCCAGGGCGCCGGCACCTCCGAGCAGATCGACGGCCGCGTCAAGCAGATCCGCGCCGAGATCGAGGCCTCCGACTCCGACTACGACCGCGAGAAGCTGCAGGAGCGCCTGGCCAAGCTGGCCGGCGGCGTCGCCGTCCTCAAGGTCGGCGCAGCCACCGAGGTCGAGCTCAAGGAGCGCAAGCACCGCATCGAGGACGCCGTGCGCAACGCCAAGGCAGCCGTCGACGAGGGCATCGTCGCCGGCGGCGGCGTCGCCCTGCTGCAGGCGGCCAACGTCCTGGAGAACGACCTGGACCTGACCGGCGACGAGGCCACCGGCGTGCGCATCGTCCGCGCCGCCCTGTCCGCCCCGCTGAAGCAGATCGCCTCCAACGCTGGCCTGGAGGCCGGGGTCGTGGCCGACAAGGTCAAGAACCTGCCAGTCGGCGAGGGCCTCAACGCCGCCACCGGCGAGTACGTCGACATGATGGCCGCCGGCATCAACGACCCGGCCAAGGTCACCCGCTCCGCGCTGACCAACGCCGCGTCCATCGCCGCGCTGTTCCTGACCACTGAGGCTGTCGTCGCCGACAAGCCGCAGCCGGCAGGCGCCGCACCGGGCGCCGATGAGATGGCTGGCATGGGCATGTAATCTGCCCCTCCGCCTTCGGCGCTCAGCGCTGAAGCATTCCCGCTGCCCGTCGTGCGCCCCCGCACGGCGGGCAGTGGTGTTTGTGGGGACGGGGGTTTATGCACCCGAAAAGGGGTGGGGAATGGGGGCTGGCATCGCCCGCGGAAGGGCGGCGCCCTTGCATCCAGATGAGGAAAGGTAAGCCTAAGTTAACTTTCTGTTAACCGGAGGCGTGGCATTTTCGCTGGTGGAGGGTTATCGACCTGATTGTTTCCTGGACAAACATTAAGAAAAGGTGGCGTGCGCTGCGTGGATGTCGGAAGAAATAATTTTCCAAAAGGGATTGTGCAATGGCGTTCCTATGGCAAAATCTTTTAGCGTGACGCCGAGAGGCGGTCTGAAATTATAATCTTCCGCCAGTGTCTCTGGCCTTTTCTCAAGGAGAAAGCATGAACCTCGACTTCATCGTGGACGGACTGGAAAACT
>CALZCR010000112.1 GCA_945631445.1 uncultured Corynebacterium sp.
TGCGGCTGGTGCGCCCGGGCGGCGTGGTCGTCGACTCCACGTGTTCGCCGGATCTGCGCGAGACCCGCGCGGTGGTGGACAAGGCCGTGGCCGAGTTGGGCGCGACGGAGCTCGACGCGCATGAGTTGGTGCCCGGCATGGACGACGTCGGCGAGGACAAGAGCGTGCAGATGTGGCCGCACCGACACGGCACGGACGCCATGTTTTTCGCGGTCCTGCGCAGGTAAGGTGGTCGGTATGTCATCGCCTAAAATCGCCCCGTCCATCCTCAACGCCGACTTCGGCCGACTCGGCGAGGAGATCGCCGCCATCGCCAACGCGGACTGGGTCCATGTGGACATCATGGACGGCCACTTCGTGCCGAACCTCTCCTTCGGACCGGACGTCACGGCCGCCGTCGACAAGCTCACCGACCTGGAGCTCGACGTGCACCTGATGATCGAGGAACCGGAGAAGTGGGTCGAGCGCTACATCGACGCGGGGGCGGACACGATCATCTTCCACGTCGAGGCCGTCGACGATCACGTGGGCCTGGCCCGGAGCCTGCGGGAGAAGGGCGTCAAGGCCGGGTTCTGCGTCAAACCGGGCACCCCGGTCGAGCCTTACCTGGATGACCTGGCCGAATTCGACGAAGTGCTGGTGATGAGCGTCGAGCCCGGTTTCGGCGGGCAGTCCTTCATGCCGGAGATGCTGGACAAGGTGCGCACGTTGCGCAAGCGCATCGACGCCGAAGGCCTGGACGTGGTCATCGAGATCGACGGCGGCATCAACGTGGAGAACATCGGCCAGGCGGCCGCGGCCGGCGTCGACGCCTTCGTCGCCGGCTCCGCGGTGTACAAGGCCGAGGACCCGTCCGCCGCGGTGGAGAAGTTGCGCGCGGCGGCCACCGTCTAGATGTACGCCGAAGCCCTCGCCGCGGCGGTCGCCGCCGGTGACGACGCCCACGGGGCCACCAGCCCCAACCCGCCTGTGGGCGCGGCGATCGTCAGCGCCGACGGCCGACTCGTCGGCGTCGGCGCGACCCGTCCCGCCGGCGGCGAGCACGCGGAGATCGTGGCGCTGCGCCAGGCGGGAGACGACGCCCGCGGCGGCACCGCCGTGGTGACGTTGGAGCCCTGCAACCACACCGGCCGGACCGGGCCCTGTTCCCACGCCCTGTTGGCCGCGGGCGTCGCGGAGGTCCGCTACGTCCATCCCGACCCCAACCCGGACGCCTCCGGGGGAGCGCAATGGCTCGCTGAGCGCGGTGTGGCCGTCGGCCCGATCACCGGCCGGGCGCCGGCCCTGGAACCCTGGCTGGCGTCGGTGCGGTTGGGACGACCGCACGTGACCTTGAAATTCGCCCAGAGCCTCGACGGGTTCACCGCCGCCGTGGACGGCACCAGCCAGTGGATCACCTCTGCGGTGGCCCGTCGCGACGTGCACCGCGACCGCCGCACGCGCGACGCCATCATCATCGGCACGGGCACCGCCTTGGCGGACGATCCGTCGCTGACCGCGCGCACCGCCGACGGCGAACTCTTCGACCGGCAACCCCGGCGGGTGGTCGTCGGCTCCCGGGACGTCACCTCCGCGGCCCTCAACTTGGAGCGGCTGGGCTACGAGCAGTACCCGAGCCTTAAGGACGCGCTCGCCCGCCTGTGGGACACCGGCGCCCGCGACGTGCTCATCGAAGGCGGCGCCGGGCTGGCGGCCAGCGCTATCACCGCCGGCTACGTGGACGCGGTGCGCGCCTACGTCGCGCCCATGCTGTTGGGCGAGGGTCGGGGAGTGCTCGCCGGAGCCGGCATCGGCACCCTCGCCGACGCCCACCGTTTCGACCTCGTCGACGTGACCGCGCTCGGCGCGGACGTCTTATTGACCATGACTCGAAAGGACCATCCCTGATGTTCACCGGACTAGTGGAAGAACTCGGCGTCGTCACCGCCGTGGAAGAACAAGGCGACGCGATCCGCCTGACCATCGAGGCGCCCGTCGTGCTCGCCGACGCCTCCTACGGCGACTCCATCGCCGTCGACGGCGTCTGCCTGACCGTCGCGGACCTGACGGACAATGCGTTCACCGCCGACGTGATGCGCCAGACGCTGACCCACACCGCCTTGTCGCGCTTGCAGGTCGGGGCGAAGGTGAACCTGGAACGCGCGCTGGCCGTCGGCGCCCGCCTCGGCGGCCACATCATGCAAGGACACGTGGACGCCACGGCCACGTTGGTCTCGCGCACCCCCTCCGAACACTGGGACGTGCTGCGCTTCACCCTGCCCGCCGAGCTGGCCCGCTACGTGGTGGACAAAGGCTCCATCGCGGTCAGCGGCACGTCCTTGACCGTGGCGAATCTGGGGGAGGACTGGTTCGAGGTGTCGCTGATCCCGACGACGTTGGCGGAGACGATCCACGGCGACTTGTCCGTGGGCGACCCGGTGAATCTGGAGGTGGACGTGCTGGCGAAGTACGTGGAAAAGCTGCTGGGCGATCCCGTCGCCGGGGACGGACGGGCCACAGACTAAGGTTAACGGTCATGACGCAGCAGAATTCCGGTCAGATCCGGCTCGATACGGTCGAACGCGCCATCTCCGACGTCGCCGCGGGCAAGGCCGTCGTCGTCGTGGACAACGAGGACCGAGAAAACGAAGGCGACCTGATCTTCGCCGCCGACCTCGCCACGCCCGAGCTGGTGGCCTTCATGGTGCGCTACACCTCCGGCTACGTCTGTGTGGGGATGACGGAGTCCGACGCCGACCGGCTGGGGCTTCCCCCCATGGTCGCGCACAACCAGGACACCCGGCAGACCGCCTACACCGTCACCGTGGACGCCGCGACCGGAACCACCGGCATCTCCGCCGCCGACCGTTCGGAGACCATCCAACGCCTGGCGGACCCGGCCCGCGGCCGGGAGGACTTCACCCGCCCCGGGCACGTCGTGCCGCTGCGCGCCCGCCCCGGCGGCGTGCTCGTCCGCGACGGGCACACCGAGGCCAGCGTCGACCTCGCGGTGTTGGCGGGGCGCGCCCCCGCCGGCGCGCTGTGCGAGATCGTCTCCGAAGAGGATCCCACGGACATGGCCCGCGGCCCGGAGCTGCGCGCCTTCGCCGACCGCCACGACTTGGCGATGATCTCCATCGAGCAGCTCATCGACTGGCGCCGCCACAACGAGAGCCAGATCGAGTTGGCCCAGCCGACCCGGCTGCCGACGGTCTACGGCGTGTTCTCCGCCTACGGCGTGCGCGACGCCGTCACCGGCTTCGAGCACGTGGCGCTGGTCGCCGGCGAACCGAAGCAGCTGCGCGGCGCCGAGGACGTGCTCGTGCGCGTGCACTCGGAATGCCTCACCGGCGACGTCTTCGCCTCCCACCGCTGCGATTGCGGCGAGCAGCTGCAGACCTCCATGGAAAAGATCCAGGAGGCCGGTCGCGGGGTCATCATCTACCTGCGCGGACACGAGGGACGCGGCATCGGGTTGCTGAACAAGCTGCACGCCTACCGCCTGCAGGACGCGGGCCTGGACACCGTCGACGCGAACCTCGAGCAGGGGCTGCCGGCGGACGCCCGGGACTTCTCCGTCGCCGGCCAGATTCTGCGGGAACTGGGCGTCGCCTCCTTCACGCTGCTGACCAACAACCCCCACAAGCACCGCTCCCTGACCGGGTTCGGCCCGGAGCCGGTCGGACACCAGGCGCTGGACATCACCCCGAACCCCGATAACATCGACTACCTGCGCACCAAGCGCGACCGCATGGGCCACGTCCTGCCCGCGGTCGCCGCCTACGACGCCGAGCACCCCACCGCCTAAGCCTGCAAGCGAGGAGACCATGAGCAAAGAAGGCCTGCCCCAGATCGACGACGTCGACGCCACCGGACTGCGCGTCGCCGTCGTCACCGCCACCTGGAACGCCGACATTTGCGACGTCCTGCACGAACGGGCCGTGGCCACCGGCCGCGCCGCGGGCGCCGAGGTCGACGAATACCGCGTCGTCGGCGCCCTCGAGCTGCCGGTCGTCGTCCAGGAAGCCGCCCGCCGCTACGACGCCGTCGTCGCGCTCGGATGCGTCATCAAGGGCGATACCCCGCACTTCGACTACGTCTGCGATTCCGTCACCGCCGGGCTGACCCGCATCGCCCTCGACGAATCCACCCCGGTGGGCAACGGCGTGCTGACGACCCTGACCCATCAACAGGCCGTCGAACGCTCTGGTGCGGAAGGCTCCGTCGAGGACAAGGGCGCCGAGTCCATGAGCGCGGCGCTGTCCACCGCGCTGACTTTGCGCCAGTTGCGCGCCGAGTAGACTGCTACGGACAAGCGAGGAGAGTGTGACATTGGCTGAGCAGACCGGGCAGCCCCGGCGGGACACCACGCAGCGACGTCTGAGCGACGAGGAGGTCGCGCTGCTGAACGCGGCGGACCCGTACGCCGTGGTGACCGACAAACCCTGGGAATTCGAGGCGCGTTCGAAGTTCCTGCGCAACCTGTCGATCGTGGTCGTCATCGTGGTGATGGCGATCCACATCTTCGTCGGCGCCGTCCTGGACATCGAGTGGACGGGCGCGACGATCACCCAGCTCGACAAGTGGGCCTTCCCCGGGGTGGGGCTGGTGATCTCCATTTTCTTGTGGATCATCATGAACCGCCCGCGGGTGCGCGCCAACGCCGACGGCGTGGAAGTCCGCAACATCATCGGCACCCGTTTTTACTCCTGGGTGATCGTCTACGGACTGTCTTTCCCGGAGGGCGCGCGCATGGCCCGGCTGGAGCTGCCGGAATTCGAGTACGTGCCGCTGTGGGGCATGCAGTCCGCGGACGGCGCCAGCACGGTCAAGGCCGTGCGCGAATTCCGCGAGCTCGAAGCCAAGTACATGCCGAAGGAATAACACCAGCACATGGCTGACCCCACCACCTACCGCCCGGCCCCGTCGGCCATCCCGACGGAGCCGGGCGTCTACAAATTCCGGGACGAACACCGCCGCGTGATCTACGTCGGCAAAGCCAAAAACCTGCGCTCGCGCCTGGGCAGCTACTTCCAGGACCTCACGCAGCTGCACCCCCGCACCCGCCAGATGGTCACCACCGCCGCCGACGTCGAATGGACCGTCGTCGCCAGCGAAGTAGAGGCCCTGCAGCTGGAATACACCTGGATCAAGCGCTTCGACCCCCGCTTCAACGTCAAGTACCGCGACGACAAGACCTACCCGGTGCTCGCGGTCTCTACCCGCGAGGAGGTGCCGCGGGCGTTCTTCTACCGCGGCCCCCGCCGCAAAGGCGTGCGCTACTTCGGGCCTTATTCGCACGCCTGGGCGGTGCGCCAGACCATTGATTCGCTGATCCGGATCTTCCCGATGCGCACCTGCACCAAGGGCGTCTACAACCGGCACGAGAACCTGGGGCGGCCCTGCCTGCTGGGCTACATCGACAAATGCTCCGCCCCCTGCGTGGGACGCGTCAGCCCCGAGGAACACCGGGAGATCGTCGACGGCTTCGTCTCCTTCATGGGCGGCAACACCGACAAAGTGGTCAAATCTCTGAACGAGGACATGGTGCAGGCCGCGGAGAACCTGGAGTTCGAACGCGCGGCCAAACTGCGCGACGATCTCGAGGCGATAGACAAAGTCATGGAGCAGCAGGCCGTGGTCTTGGGCGACGGCACCGACGCCGACCTCATCGCCTTCGACACCGACCAGCTCGAGGCCGCGGTGCAGATCTTCCACGTGCGCGGCGGGCGCATCCGCGGCCAGCGCGGGTGGGTCGTGGAAAAAGCGGGCGACCAGGCGCACCCCGACATGGGGGAGGAGGGGCAGCCTGACCCGGCGCTGCCTGCCCTGATGCAGAATTTCCTGGTGCAATTCTACGGCGACGCCGTCGAAAGAGAGAAAATCGAGGACGCCGAAGACGACGCCCAGATCCGGCGCAGGGGGGTGGACCAGTTCTCCCGCACCGAACCCAAGACCGTGCAGGTCGTGCCACGGGAAATTCTCGTCCAAGCCATGCCCGAAGAGGCGGCGGAAGTCACCACGTTGCTCTCTGAACTGCGCGGCGCGGCCGTCGACCTGCGCGTGCCGCAGCGCGGCGACAAGCGCGCCCTGATGGAGACCGTGCAGCGCAACGCCAAGGAAGCGTTGCACCAGCATAAACTGAAGCGGGTGGGAGACCTGACGGCCCGGTCCGCCGCCCTGCAGCAACTGCAGGAGGCGCTCGGCATGGACCAGGCGCCGCTGCGCGTCGAGTGCACGGACGTCTCCCACATCCAGGGCACCGACGTGGTCGCCTCCCTGGTGGTCTTCGAAGACGGCGTCCCCAAGAAACAGGATTACCGCCGCTACCGGATCAAAGAAGCCGCCGGCGACGGGCATTCGGATGACGTCGCCTCCATCGCGGAAGTCACCCGCCGCCGC
>CALZCR010000113.1 GCA_945631445.1 uncultured Corynebacterium sp.
ACCTCGTCTTGGCGGTCCGCGTCCTTGTCCGGGTCCAGCCCCATTTCCTCCAGCCGGATCTGCATCGCGCTCACATAGCGCGCCAGGTGCCGCAGATGCCCTGTCCCATGGGTCGTCACGGCGTTTTTAGGCAACATGAACTCCAACTGGGCGAGCATGTCGTCGATCGCCGGCCCGCTCCACTGCGCCAGCTCGTCTTTGACCTTCGCCAGCAGCACTAACCCGGGGGCCAGGCCCACGACGGCGCGACGAACTTCACCGGGCACCTCCGGGGCGACTTTCGCCTTCAGCGCGTCGAACTCCTCCGGGGCACGCACCGGCCCGCCGTGGGCGATCATCAGGTCGCGGATCGCGGCGATGCGCGCGTCTTCGACCAAACCCTCGGCCCCGCCGTGCGGGTAGTTGTCCACGGCGACTTTTTGCTGCAACGGCAGCCCCTTGGTCATCTGCTTGGTGTTGACGGTGATCTCGCGCATCAGCAGCGTCAAGGTGGCGGTCATCATGGAGGCGTCGGCGGCGGCCTTCGTGGGCCACACCTTGACCTCCACGCCGTCGGCGGTGGCCGATAGCGCCGGGTAGGCGGCGACCGTGTGGCCGTCGACCGTGGTGCTGACCTCTTCCGGGACCTCGCCCAAGTTGCCCGGCGTCCAGTTTTTGACGGCCGTGGCCTCCGCCTTGCGTCCGACCTTGCTCACCGAGGAGCGGATCTGCCCGGCCTGGCGTTGCTTGAGGGCCGCCAAATCCTTGTCGGAGTCGACGACCTGGCCGCGCTTGTCGATCGCCGCGTACGTCATCCGCAGGTGGGCGGGCAGCTTGTCGACGCCGAAGTCGCTGGCGTTGATGCCGCTGCCGCCGAGTTGGCGCAGCGCGTCGGCGAGCTGTTCGGTGATCGGCGCGTCGAAGGGAACCAGCAGCGGTAGGGCGCGTTCGGCGAAGTTCGGGGCCGGGACCACGGAGCGACGGATCGCCTTGGGCAGGGAACGGATCAGCTCGGTGACCAGTTCTTCGCGCAGCCCGGGCACCAGCCAGTCAAAGCCCTCCTCGTCGATGCCGGCCAACAGCGGGATCGGTATGTTGACGGTCACGCCGTCTTGCGGATGGCCGGGTTCGAAACGGTAGGTCAGATCGAAGGTCAACGAGCCGGTGCGCCAGGTGTCGGGGAAGGCTTCGCCGGTGACCTGGGTGGCGTCTTGCGCCAACAGCGCTTCCGGGTCGAAGTCGAGCAGCTGCGGGTTGGCGGCCTGTTCTTTCTTCCACCAGGAATCGAAGTGGCGCGCGGTGGTCACGGTGGCGGGCAGCTTGTCGTCGTAGAAATCGAAGAGTGTGTCCTCGTCGACGACCAGTCCGCGGCGGCGTGCCTTTTCCTCCAGCTCGCCGGCTTCTTCTAAGCGGGCGACGTTGCGCTTGTAGAACTCGTGGTGGGTGTTCCAGTCGCCTTCGATCAGGGCGTGGCGGATGAACATGTCGCGGGCGGCTTCCGGGTCCACCCGGTGGTAGGGCACCAACCGGTCGGCGACGACGGTGACCCCGTAGACCGTGGATTTCTGGTGCGCCATCGCCGCGGCCCGCTTACGCGACCACACCGGGTCGCTGTAGGTGTGCTTGAGCAACGAACCGGCGACGTCTTCGACCCAGGCGGGCTCGATGGCGGCGACATCGCGCGCCCACAGCCGGGAGGTCTCCACCAGCTCGGCGGCCATGATGAACTCCGGCGGCTTCTTGGCCAGCGAGGAACCCGGGAAGATGAGGAAGCGGGTGCCGCGGGCGCCCTTGAACTCCTTGGAGTTGCCGTCCCGGGCGCCGATATTGGACAACAGTCCCGTCAACAGTGATTTGTGGATGCCGGTGACGTCGCGTTTGCCCACGACCTTGTCCTTCGACGACCAACCCAGCTGGCGGGAGACCCCGCGCAGCTGGCACACTAGGTCGTACCACTCGCGGATGCGCATGTAGTGCAGGTATTCGCCCTTCATGCGTTTACGGAAGGCGTTGCCCGAGAGATCGTCGCGGGAGTCGTTGATGTAGTCCCACAGCTTCAGGGTGCTCAAAAAGTCCGAGGTGGGGTCCTTGAACCGGGCATGCGCCTGATCCGCCTGCGCCTGCTTTTCCAGGGGGCGCTCGCGCACGTCCTGGATGGTCATGGCGGCCACCAGCGCGGTGACGTCGTCGAGCACTCCCAGGCGGTTGCCCGCGACCAGCATGCGCGCCATCCGCGGGTCCACCGGCAGACGGGAGAGGTCCCGGCCGATGGGGGTCAGCACCGGCGCGCCGTCGCGTTCTTCGTTCGGTTCGACCGCGCCGAGTTCGTGCAGCAAGGCCAGGCCGTCGCGCACCGCGCGTTTTTCCGGCGGTTGGACGAAGGGGAACTCTTCGATGTCACCGAGCCGCAGCGAAATCATCTGCAGGATGACACTGGCCAGGTTGGTGCGCAGAATCTCCGGGTCGGTGAACTCCGGCCGCGACTCGAAGTCTTCTTCCGAATACAGGCGGATGGCCACGCCGTCGGCCACGCGACCGGAACGGCCCGAGCGCTGGTTCGCGCTGGCCTGGGAAATCGGTTCGATCGGCAGGCGCTGCACCTTCGTGCGCGTCGAGTAGCGCGAGATGCGCGCCGTGCCGGTATCGACCACGTAGTGGATGCCCGGCACCGTCAGCGAGGTCTCCGCGATATTGGTCGCCAGCACGATGCGCCGGCCCGAATGCGGGCTAAAGACCCGGTGCTGTTCCTGGTTCGACAGCCGGCCGAACAGGGGGGTGGCCTCCACCCCGCGCCAGCGTCGTCCCTCGATGGCCTCCATGGCGTCGCGGATGTCGCGCTCGCCGGGGAAGAAACACAGGATATCGCCCGGTCCTTCGGCCATGAGCTCCTCGATCGCGTCGCACAGCCCGTCCAGCGGGTCGACGTCGATGAGTTTGCCGTCGACCTCCGCCTCCAGCGGCCGGTAACGGATCTCCACCGGGTAGGTGCGCCCGGAGACTTCGATGATCGGGGCGGGGGAGCCGTCGGCGGCTGCGAAGTGCTCCGCGAAACGCTCCGGGTCGATCGTCGCCGAGGTGATAATCACCTTCAGATCCGGACGCTTGGGCAACAGCCGCCGGAGATACCCCAGCAAAAAGTCGATGTTCAGGCTGCGCTCGTGCGCTTCGTCGATGATGATTGTGTCGTAGGCGTTGAGGAAGCGGTCGCGCTGCATCTCCGCGAGCAAGATGCCGTCCGTCATCAGCTTCACGGCCGTCGAGGCAGAGACCCGGTCGTCGAAACGGATCGCGTAGCCGACGGTCTCGCCGATCTTTTGGCCCAGCTCATCCGAGATCCGCTCCGCGACCGTGCGCGCGGCCAACCGGCGCGGCTGCGTGTGCCCGATCAACCCACGACGGCCCCGGCCCAGGTCCAGGCAGATCTTCGGGATCTGCGTCGTCTTTCCGGAACCGGTCTCACCGGCGATGATGACGACCTGGTTGTTCTTGATCGCCTCGGCGATGTCGTCGCGGCGGTCACTGACCGGCAGCTGCTCCGGGTAAGTGATCGCGGGGATGGCCTCCGCCACGCGCGTCACCCGCTGCGCGGCGGCGGCGATCTCGGCGCCGATCTCGCTCAGCGCCTTGGGCGCGCGCGCCTTACGCAGCCGACGGCGGAAATTCCGTTCGTCGGCCAGCGTCACACCGTCAAGGGCCGCGTACAGGTCGTCGCGGGTGGGAACTGCATCGGAAGTAGTCATAGTCGTCTAAGCATGTTACCCGCCTAGCCAGCGGGGAAGCCACCGTCAGCGCCACCTCCGTTGGAGGCCGTGTGCAGCGCGGTGCGGTGGCCTGCCGTAATCTGGGCGGCGACCTCTAGGCGAAAGGGTGTTTTTCATGAGCACACCATCTCACGGCGGGCCGGACGACCCGCACGATCCTGACGGGCGCCGACCAGGCCCCGACGACGCCGCCGGCGGC
Organism: uncultured Corynebacterium sp.; assembly: GCA_945631445.1. Taxonomy (GTDB): domain Bacteria; phylum Actinomycetota; class Actinomycetes; order Mycobacteriales; family Mycobacteriaceae; genus Corynebacterium. Next base: position 3,940 of record CALZCR010000113.1, read on the forward strand.
GGCGACCTCGATCCGCAGGGCCCGGGGCACTCGGGCGGTTACCCCGACTATCCGTCGTACCCGCCGACGCCGCACCCCGAGGACGGCGGCGGGCGCCCGCAGGACCCCGCGAGCGGATACGGCGGCTACGACGAATCCGGCGGTTACACCCAGCCCGGAGCCTTCGGTCAGGACCCGGCGGCGTCCCAGGGTTACGGCAGCTACGCCGGCTACGGCGGATACCAGGCCCCTTACGACCAGTCCGGTTACGGCGCAGAGCCCGGCGCCGCGGAGCAGGGCACCGGAAAAATCGACGTGCTGCGCGCCGTCGGCTGGGGATTTCAGACCACCTTCCGCAACTGGAAGGTGTGGGTCATGGTCATCCTCGCGTTCCTGGTCCTCGCGCTGGTGGGCGCGATCGCGTACTTTGCCGTGGTGATGGCCCAGGTCGCCGCCATCGAAGCCGGAGAACCCATCGCCGGCGGCGGGGCGGGCACGGCGATCTTCACGGTGGTCGTCACGATTATCAGCCTGGTGGTGTGGCTGTGTCTGATCCGGGGCGCGCTGCACCAGGTCGATACCCCACAGATGGGGTGGCGCCATTTCTTCCGCGACGTCAACGTCTTTCCGGTCATCGTCCAACAATTGCTGGTCGGCGTGGTGCTGACCATGGTCATGCTGCTGCCCATGCTGCCGCTGCTGCTGTCGCTGACGTCGGTGGAACAGCAGCCCGTCTCGGATGAGGAAGCGATCGCCGCCGTCGTCTTGCCCATGCTCGGCGGCATCCTGGGCACTTTGCTGCTGGCCGTGCTGATCACCCCGTTCACCATGTTCATGCCCTACTACCTGGTGGAGCGCCGGGAGAAGTTCTTCGGCTCCATCAAGCAAGGTGTCAAGGCCGGCGGCCGAAACTACGGTCGCCTGGTGCTCTACCAGGTGGTGGTGTCCTTGGTCAGCGGTGTGCTCTCGATGTTCACCTTCGGCCTGGTGTCTATCCTGCTGGCCCCGATACTCATCTTGATCACCGCGCACATGTACCGCCAGGCCGCCGGCGGTCAGATACCCGCGCAGGTCTAAAGAGCCGGAGGACAGAGGCGAAAAACACTGACGCCCCGTCCCAGGCACACGACCGGAAAACATTCCGGGACGGTGCTCTGGGCGGGGCGTACGTCGTCGTTGGGGCGTGGGCGCGCCCGGAAGGTTAGGCGGCGTAGTCCGGGGCTAAGGTGGCGCGCTGGTGGTTGGCCTCCGGCAACGACGAGGTGAAGGATTCCGCGATGATGGAACCGAGCTCCTTGAATTCCTCGGCGCGCGAAGACGAGGAGCGAAACACCATGCCGATTTCACGTTCGGCGTTGACGCCTTCGGCGAAGTAGGACACGGACAGCCCCGGGCGGGAGCATTCCGCCTCGAGCGCGGAAATCGGCACCAGCGTGCCGCCGAGGCCGGCGACCACGAGCTGGATGACGGTGGTCAGCGACGCGGCACGGGTGACGGTGTTGGCCGCCTCCGAGGGGTTGACTGAGGCGCGACGGCACAGGTCGAGGACCTGGTCGCGCAGGCAGTGACCGTCGTCGAGCAGCAGCAACTCGATTTCGTGGAGTTCCTCGAGGGTGAGGTCATCCCGTCCGCCGAGGGGGTGGCCTTCGGGGAGGACGACGACGAATTCCTCGCGGTACAGCGGGACTTCGATTAAGCCGGAGGCCTCGGAGGGCAGGGCGATGACGCCGGCGTCGATCTGGCCGTCGCGCAGCTGCTGCAGCAGGTGCTTGGTCTGCTCCTCGACGATGCGCGGCTCCAGGTCCGGGTAGTGGTCCTTGAAGCCGGTGAGGACGCCGGTCAGCAGGTAGGGGGCCACGGTGGGGATCAGGCCCAGCGTCAGAGGGCCGGAGAGGGTGCCGTTGGCTCCGCGCGAGTGGGCGAGGAAAGTGTCGGCGGCTTCCAGGGTGGCCTTGGCGTAGGGCAGCAGCTCCTCACCGACGGGGGTGACGATGACTTTGCGGGTGGAGCGCTCGATCAGTTGGACGCCGAGCCCGTTCTCTAAGGCAACGAGTGCCTGGGAGAGGGAGGGCTGGGAAATGGACAGCTTGCTGGCTGCCGTGCCGAAGTGCTTGTTTTCGGCGATGGTCACAAACGTCCGCATCTGGGCGAGCGTGGGCCGGTATTCCTTAGTGCTCATACGTTTAAACTATATACCAACCGATAGGCATTCCATACATTCGACCTGATATGAATTCATGGTTTGCCTATTGCTGCAGGTGTACGGGTTGAGGCTCGTGCCCGCCCAGAGTGTTCCGCCGCTGCCGGGTCACGGGCCGATAAGTTCTCCGCATCATAATCTTTGCCGGCGGGAAAATCCATTCTGCGACAAGTGTTTCCGCAGCGGTGGGCGGGGCTCTTCC
>CALZCR010000114.1 GCA_945631445.1 uncultured Corynebacterium sp.
TTCGAGCACATCAGAACCTCCCTCCACGAATTCGGCGTCGACTTCGACGTCTATTTCCACGAGAATTCGCTGTTCGAGTCCGGGGCGGTGGAGCGCGCCGTCGCCAAGCTCAAGGACAACGGCAACCTCTACGAATCCGAGGGCGCCTGGTGGCTGCGTTCCACCGACTTCGGCGACGACAAGGACCGCGTGGTGATCAAGTCCGACGGCGACGCCGCCTACATCGCCGGCGACATCGCGTATGTCGCCGACAAGTTCGACCGCGGCCACAGCCTGGCTATCTACATGCTCGGCGCCGACCACCACGGCTACATCGCCCGCCTGAAGGCCGCGGCCGCCGCCATGGGCTACGACTCCGACCGCGTCGAGGTGCTCATCGGGCAGCTGGTCAACTTGCTCAAGGACGGCGAGGCCGTGCGCATGTCCAAGCGCGCCGGCACCGTCATCACCCTCGACGACCTCGTCGAAGCCATCGGCATCGACGGCGCCCGCTATTCCCTGGTCCGTTCCTCCGTGGACTCGTCCCTGGACATCGACCTGGCGCTGTGGACGTCGCAGTCCTCCGACAACCCCGTCTACTACGTCCAGTACGGACACGCCCGCCTCTGTTCGATCGCGCGCAAGGCCAGCGAAGTCGGCGTCGACGTCGACGGCGCCGACCTTTCCCTGCTCACCCACGAGCGCGAAGGCGACCTGATCCGCACCCTCGGCGAATTCCCCGGCGTGGTCACCACCGCCGCCGAACTTCGCGAACCGCACCGCGTCGCCCGCTACGCGGAGGAACTCGCCGGCGTGTTCCACCGTTTCTATGACGCGTGCCAGATCCTGCCCAAGGCAGGGGAGACCGCCACCCCCATCCACTCCGCGCGCCTGGCCCTGGCCACCGCGGCGCGCCAGACCCTCGCCAACGCGCTTGGCCTGCTCGGTGTCTCCGCACCGGAGCGCATGTAGGAAGGTTCCCCCGCTCCATGACTGACTTCAACGACCTGCCGGCGCACGTCTGGCCGCGCAACGCCCAACGCCAAGAAGACGGCGTGATCACCGTCGCAGGTGTCCCCTTGCCCGAAATCGCCGAAGACTACGGCACCCCGGTCATGGTCATTGACGAAGACGACTTCCGCACCCGGTGCCGCGACATGGCCACGGCCTTCGGCGGGCCCGAGCGCGTGCATTACGCCTCCAAGGCCTTCCTGACTCGTCAGGTCGCCCGGTGGGTCGACGAAGAAGGTCTGAGCCTGGACGTGGCTTCCGCCAACGAGTTGGTGATCGCGTTGCGCGCCGACTTCCCGGCGGACCGGATCACCGTCCACGGCAACAACAAGTCCGTGCACTTCCTGCGTGACTGCGTCCGCGCCGGCGTCGGCCACGTCGTGCTGGACAACGCCGAAGAACTCGTCCTGCTCGACGCCGTCGCCCGCGGCGAACAGCGCGTGCAGCGCGTCATGGTGCGCGTCAAGCCCAGCTTAGAGGCCCGCACCAACGCCAAGATCGCCACCGCCCACGAGGACCAGAAATTTGGTTTCTCCCTGGCGTCCGGGGAGGCCTTCGACGCGGCGCGCGCCGCGATCACCGCCGAAAACCTCGAGCTCGTCGGACTGCACTGCCACATCGGTTCCCAAATCTTCGACGCCGAAGGTTTCGCCTTGGCCGCGGAACGCGTGCTGACGCTGTACTCGCGCATCCACTCCGAACTCGGCGTCAGCTTGCCGGAGCTGGATTTAGGCGGCGGCTACGGCATCGCCTACACCGCAGAGCAGCGTCCCCTGGACGTGGATCAGGTCGCGCACGACCTGCTCACCGCCGTCGGCAAGACCGCCGCCGATCTGGGCATCGACGCCCCGACCGTGTTCGTCGAGCCGGGCCGCGCGATCGCCGGCCCCGCCGGAGTCACCGTCTATGAGGTCGGCGCCATCAAAACCGTCGACGTCAGCGAAAACTTCACCCGCCGCTATTTGTCCGTCGACGGCGGCATGAGCGACAACATCCGTCCCGCCCTCTACGACGCGGACTACGACGGACGGGTCGTCTCCCGCTTCACGGACGAGGGGCCGGTCGCTTCTCGGGTGGTGGGCTCACACTGCGAATCTGGTGACATTCTCATTGACGACGCGCAGATTCCCGCGGACGTGACCACCGGCGATTACTTCGCGATGGCCGCCACCGGGGCTTATTCTTACGCGATGAGCTCCAACTACAATGCGTTCGGCAAGCCCGCCGTGGTCACCGTGCGTGCGGGTGAGGTCAAGCTCATGCTGCGCCGCGAAACGGTCGACGATTTGTTGGCCCTGGAGCCTTAACCGGCGCCGTACTGCGCCCGCAGTCGCCCTGGTCGCAATTCCCGTGAAAAGCCGCGCCGACATATGTCGGCGCGGCTTTCTCGTTTGCCCCGGCGGAGGGGAAGAGAGTTTCTTACTGCGACGTCTTCGGAGCCGGTGCGGAGTCGACGATGGTGATTTTTTCTGCTTGCCGCCGCGGGGTTCCTTGGCGAAGAAGAAGCCGAACCAGGCGACCGCAGAGATGGCGCCCAGCACCATCCAGCTCCACCTTTCGCCGACGTAGCCGGCGCTCACGGAATAGACGTAAGGGAAAACGAAGGCGCCGACGTTGCCCAGGGACAACACCAGACCAAAGGCGGTGGAGTAGTTCTGGGGCGAAATCTCGTCCGGGTACTCGGCGTGGGCGACGGTGGCCGGGGAGAAGTACATCGAACCCAGAATGCCGATCAGCGGGAGAACGACCCACAAGGCGCTGCCCTCTATGAACGGCAGCACCAGCAGCAGGAGAACCAGCAGGCCGGCGGGGACCCACAAGGTGGGCAGGAAGGAGCGGGCGCGGTCCGCGATGATTCCGCTCACCAGCGCCGCCGGGATGCCGAGAATCAGCATCAAAGCGCCCAGCAAGCCGGCCGACTCAGCGGAGAAGCCGAACTCGGATTCCACATAACCGGGGCCCAGCTGAGACACGGTGAACAGGGCGCCGTAGCCGCAGACGCTGCCGATGCCGATCGCCCAGATGGAGCGGGAGCGGAACACCTCGCCGGTCGATTCCCAGCTGAAGTGGCCGCCGTCGAGCCCCTTGACATAGTCCGGGGTCTTGACGAAGAAGACCGCGGCGATGGCGATGACCAAGCTGACGACACCGGCGATCAGGGTGCTCTGGCGCCACCCGTAGGAGTCGATGAGGATGGTCCAGAGGTAAAGACCCAGGGCGGAGCCGCCGGTAAAGCCGACTCCGTTGACGAGCCCACCGACCACGAGGCGGGCGTGCTGGGGCGGAGCCCAAGCGGTCGCCAACGGGAAGGCCGCGCCAGCCATAAAGGACATGGCGAGGCCGCCGAGGCCACGGGAGATGACCATCATCGTGTAGCTTTCGGCGATCACGAACAGGAACGTCGAAATCACCAGGGCGAATGCGCCCCAGACGGCGACCCGCTTAATGCCCCAGGCCGCGGCCGCGAAACCGGCGGGCACGTGGGCGACGGCGTAGCCGAGGAACCAGATGGAGACCAACAGGCCGATCTGGGTCAGATCAAGGGAAAATTCATCTTGCAGTATCCCGAACGCCGGAACGGTGGCGTACATCTGCAGTCCGTAGGCGAAAGAAAGTAACACCGCCATGACGATGGCCGCGTAACCGCGGAAACCCAACGGAGGGCGACGTTTGTCCATCACTGTTGCGGAAGACATAAATAGGTCCCTTCTAATCAATATCTTAAATAGGAACCTAGAAACCGTAACAATAATGTCACCTAATTGAAACGCATTGATTTGCTGAGGCGAAATATCCGAGAGGTGATCGGCGGCGAGTCGCAGAGGTGGGGTGGCCGTGAATCGCATCTGTAATTCCTCCAGCATACAGCGTTTTTCTTTTCTGTTTTGCTGGCTTCATGTGCGAAAACGGCGATTCGTGGCGGGGTCGGCCGCCGTGCGGGTTCACCGAATCCTTCGATCCCGAAAGGCGGGTTTGGGGGAGGGGTCGCCCCACGCTGCACGACGTTGAATATAATTCCGAAGATTTCTACCCTTTCCCACCCTCGTGGGCTAGAGAAGGAACTTCCCACCCCTCTCGCCACTGAAGGCGGGAGGGGCGGCGGCGCGGGCGGGAATGAAAATGCACAGCTTGGTCTACACTGGGTTGGTGCCCCCGGCCAGCGTGAGCTGTCCTAGTTATCTAAGATGTCGGGGAGGCACACGTTTTACCAGTAACCGCCGGGCGTCACCCCAGTCACCCGGCAGATGCGACAGGAGAACCATGACGATGACCCAGCAGTCCACTTTTAAACCCGGTAAGGGAATCGGCCAACCCGTGGGTGTCGCCGTTCTGGGCATGGGCACCGTCGGCACGGAAGTCGTCCGCCTCATGGACGAATACGCCGATGAGTTTGCGGCCCGCATCGGGGGACCGCTGGAGCTCAAGGGCATCGCCGTCTCCGACTTGGAGAAACAGCGCCCGGGCGTTCCCGCTGAATTGCTCACCGACGACGCCATGAGCCTCGTCGAGCGCGACGACGTCGACATCGTCGTCGAGGTCATCGGCGGCATCGATTACCCGCGCCGCGTCGTGTTGGCTGCGCTCAACGCCGGCAAGTCCGTCGTCACCGCCAACAAGGCCCTGGTGGCGGCACACGCCGACGAGCTCGCCGAGGCCGCTGACGCCGCGCAGGTCGACCTGTACTTCGAGGCCGCCGTCGCCGCCGCCATCCCGGTCGTCGGCATGCTGCGTCGCTCGCTGGCGGGCGATCAGGTGCAGCGGATCTCCGGCATCGTCAACGGCACGACCAACTACATCCTCGACGCCATGACCTCCACCGGCGCGACTTATGACGACGCGCTCGCCGAGGCGACCCGCCTGGGCTACGCCGAAGCTGACCCGACCGCCGACGTCGAGGGACACGACGCTGCCTCCAAGGCCGCGATCCTCGCCTCCCTGGGGTTCCACACCCGCGTGAAGTTCGACGACGTGCACACCGAGGGCATCACCAAGGTCACCGCCGACGACATCGAGGCCGCCCGCAAGGCCGGCTACACCATCAAGTTGCTGGCCATCTGCGAGAAGGTCACCAACGACAAGGGCGAGGAGTCGGTCAACGCCCGCGTGCACCCGACCCTGATCCCGAGCGAGCACCCGCTGGCTTCGGTCAAGGAGTCCTACAACGCGATCTACGTCGACTCCGAGGCCGCCGGTTCCCTGATGTTCTACGGCAACGGCGCCGGCGGCGCCCCGACCGCCTCCGCGGTGCTGGGCGACCTCGTCGGCGCCGCGCGCAACAAGGTCCACGGCGGCCGCGCCCCGGGCGACAACACCTACGCGAACCTGCCGATCGCGGAGTTCGGTGAGGTCACCTCCCGCTACCACATCGACATGTCCGTAGCGGACCGTGCGGGCGTCCTCGCCGAGCTGGCCACCAAGTTCGCCGATTCTGACGTCTCGCTGCGCACCCTGCGCCAGGAAGAGGAGGAGCGTCACTCCCGCGCACGCCTGGTCATCGTCACGCACTCCGCCAAGGAGTCGAAGCTGGCGCAGATCGTCGACGAGCTCAGCCAGCTGGACTACGTCCACGAGATCAACAGCGTCATCCGCCTCGACAGCTAAGAGGCCGCGGCCGCAGGGTACGCTGTACGCATGAGCATTGAGCTGATCCCCGGCACGAAAGTCACCGTCACGGTCCCCGGTTCCTCCGCGAACCTGGGACCAGGCTTCGACACCCTGGGTCTGGCCCTGGGCATTTACGACACGGTCGAGGTGGAGGTCACCGAATCGGGCCTGGAGGTGGAGGTCTTCGGCGAAGGCGCCGACGATCTGCCGAAGGATTCCTCGCACCTGGTGGTCAAAGCCATCCGCACCGGTCTGCACGCCGCGAACGCCGTGGCCCCGGGGTTGAAGGTCACGTGCACCAACACCATCCCGCAGTCCCGTGGCTTGGGCTCCTCTGCCGCGGCGGCAGTGGCTGGCGTCTCCGCCGCCAACGGCCTCGCCGGCGCTCCGCTGAGCGTGGAAGAAGTCGTCCAGCTCTCCTCCGCCTTTGAAGGCCACCCGGACAACGCTTCCGCCTCAGTGCTCGGCGACGCCGTCGTGTCCTGGACGGAGATCCCGGTCGACGGCCACAGCCAGCCGACCTACCGGGCGGTGGGGATCCCGGTGCACCCCGACATCCGGGCCACGGCTTTAGTCCCGAATTTTCACGCGTCGACCAACGCCGTGCGCCGCGTCCTGCCGGAGCAGGTCACGCACCAGGACGCCCGTTTCAACGTCTCCCGCGTCGCGGTGATGACGGTGGCGCTGCAGAC
>CALZCR010000115.1 GCA_945631445.1 uncultured Corynebacterium sp.
CGCTCGACGATAGTGCTATCCCTGCTCAGCTGCCACGGCGCCAGAAAGGTAAAGGAGAAATAGGAGAAAGCGATGATGGCAAGGACACTGAACACCCAGCCCGGCCGGAGGAATGTCCTCCAGCCCTTCTTCTGCGGGGCCCGACCGTACCTGCGTTCACCTGTGCTGCTCACAGCCATGAAGTCTACTGCACCGTCCGGTGAGACAGTGCATCCTGTCGCAGGGTGCTCATGGGGAAAGCACTACGAGACCCGGGACCTTCTGTACGCATCCTCGTCGGCAGTGATCGTGGCCGCCTCGACGGGCTTCAGGTCAAGATGCTTGGTGCGGGCGGCCCGCAGGCCGTTGGCGATGACGATAACCTCGGCCACCTCGTGGACCAGCACGACAGCAGCCAGTCCCAGCACACCGGTGATCGCCAGCGGCAACAGGACGATGATGATCGCCAGGGACAGCACAATGTTCTGGTTGATGATCGCCCGGCCCCGGCGGGCGTGGCGCAGAGCCCTGGGGATCAGGCGCAGGTCATCGCCGGTAAACGCCACATCCGCGGACTCGATCGCCGCGTCCGAGCCCTTGGCACCCATGGCGATACCGATATCGGCTCGGGCCAGGGCGGGCGCGTCGTTGATGCCGTCACCGATCATCGCCACCGGGCCGCGGGTCCCCAGTCCGGCCACGGCGGTGGCCTTGTCCTCCGGGCGTAGCTCGGCCCGCACGTCCGTGATGCCGGCCTCCCGGGCCAGCGCAGCGGCGGTGCGGCTGTTGTCGCCGGTGAGCATGGTGACCCCGAAACCCTCATCGGTGAGCGTCCGGATGACCTCGGGGACCTCGGGGCGGAGTTCATCGCGCACCCCGATCGCCCCCACGGGCTGGCCATCGCGGTGGATGACGACCACGGTCATGCCTTGTTTTTCCAGGTCCTCGACCTGACCGGCCAAGGGGCCGGGGGACAGCCAGCGGGGGCTGCCCACGGCGATCTGCGCTCCGTCAATAAGTCCGGTGATGCCCTGCCCGGCGGCTTCGTCGACCTGCTGGGCGGCCGGGGCCTGCGGTGTAGCGGCGGTAATGGCGGCAGCCAACGGGTGGGTGCTGTGAGCCTCCAGCGCCGCGGCCCAACCGAGGACATCCGCCCGGGTGGCTCCACCAGTGGTGAGCACATCTACGACGGTGGGCCGGTTGCGGGTCAGGGTGCCGGTCTTGTCCAGGGCCAGATGCCGGATACCACCGAGGCGCTCGAAGGCGGCGCCGGACTTGATGACCACGCCGAATTTGCTGGCCGCCCCGATCGCGGAGACGACCGTGACCGGCACCGAGATCGCCAGGGCACACGGCGACGCCGCGACCAGGACGACCAGGGCACGTTCAATCCATACGCCCGGATCCCCCAGCCAGGACCCGATGACGGCGACGAGGATGGCGAGGATGAGGACACCGGGCACCAGGGGACGGGCCAGGCGGTCGGCGATCCGGGCCCGTTGGCCCTTATCGTGCTGGGCCTGTTCCACCAGGGCGACCACGGTGGTCAGGGAGTTGTCCGTCCCGCCGGCGGTGGCCTCGACCTCGAGCGCCCCGGTGGTGTTGATCGACCCGGCCAGCACCGCATCACCGGGGCCGACCTCGACGGGGATGGATTCCCCGGTGATCGCCGAAACATCCAGGCTGCTGTGCCCGGAGCGGATGATCCCGTCGGTGGCCAGGCGTTCCCCGGCAGCCAGGCGCAACACGTCCCCGGGGACCAGCTCCTCGACCGCCACACTGCGGGTCACCCCGTGGGAGATGATGGTCGCGGTGGAGGGGATGAGGGCCAGCAGGGCACGCAGGCCCGAACGCGCCTTGTCCATCGCCTTATCTTCCAGGGCCTCGGCAATCGAGTAGAGGAAGGCCAGGGCGGCGGCCTCCTCGATGAAACCCAGCAGGACGGCACCGAGGGCGCTGATCGTCATCAGCAGCCCGATACCCAGTTTTCCCCGGGTGACCAGCCCCTTGAGGGCTCCGGGGACGAATTGGGAGGCGCCCAGCAGTAGGGCGAGCCAGAACAGGCCGGTGGCCACCAGTCCGGCCCCGGGGACGAACCACTCGAGGATCAGGCCGATGAGCAGGGACACGCCGGAAGCCACCGGGAGAAGGACGGCACGGTCACGCCACCACGGGGTGGGCTCCTCTTCGTCGGCCATCGGCACGGACGGTTCACAACCACAGGCAGACGTCATGACCGCTGGCCTCTTTCCTCATCGCAGCAACCAGCAACCGGACACTGCGGGTCCAGACACGCGGCGTTCTCGTCAACCGCCAGGGTGGTCTCCACCAGGACGGCAAGCGCCCGGGCGAGGTGGGCGTCGACGATCTCATAGCGGGTGCGCCGGCCCTCCGGTTCCGCGACGACGATTCCGCAGTCACGCAGACACGCCAGGTGGTTGGAGACGTTTGAGCGCGTCAACTCCAGGTCCCGGGCCAACTGTGCTGGATAGCCAGGGGCCTGAAGCAGGGACAACAGGATTCGGGACCGGGTGGGATCGGCCATGGCGCGTCCCAGCCGGTTCATCACATCAAGACGGGAGGCAATAGTCAGCATGCACTGACCATACAGTGGGGGATGACTAGTTGGCAATTGTCTCCGCCTGCTCGTGTGACCCTTTCGCCCTGTGAAGCGGAGTGTTAGCAGACGACCTCGTTGTGTATGTGGTTATCCTGTTCGAGTTGGATGGTCGAGTGCTCGATACCGAAGTTCTGCAGGCAGGCCTGGGCGGCGTCGAGGATTCCGCAGCCGGCGTGGCCCATGTCCTCGAGGGCCAGGCGGGAGGTGGCCAGTGATTCGGTGCCAACGGTGTTCCAAGTCTGCAGGTCGCGCACGGAAGCGACCCGGGCAGGCCGAGCAGTGTTGCTTCTACGTCGCGGGCGTCGATGTTCTTCGGGGTGTGGTTCATCAGCACCGCGAGGGAGTCGACCATCAGGCGCAGTGGTCTCGGCAGCACCATCGCGGCGATGAACAACGAGGCGATGATGTCGGCGGGCAGCCGGCTGGTGAACCGGATGATCAGGACAGCGATGATCACCGCGACCGAGCCGAGCAAATCGGAGAGCACACGTAGGTAGACGCCGCGCATGTTCAGGCTCTCGTGCTGACGACGCCCGAGGATCAAGGCGGAGATCGCGTTGGCGGCCAGGCCGACCATCGCGACGATGAGCATCACGCCGGTGTCGAGGGGGACCTGTTCGCCGATCCGACCGAGCGCGCGCACGACGATCATCACCGAGATGGCGCTGACGATGGTCGCATTGATCAGCGCGGTGAACACCTCGACGCGGCGGTGGTTGTAGGTAGCGGTTGAGCGGCCGATGAGGATGGCGATCAGGGCGATCATCAGTCCCGTGAAATCCGCGAGCATGTGCATCGGATCCGACAACAGAACCAGCGAGCCAGAAATAACGCCACCGGCTACCTGGGCCAGGAAGATCGTGAACGTCAATCCCGGGGCCTTCAACGAGCCCGTCAGGCCATGACCACGACCATGGTCATGGTGGAAGGTTAACCCACATTCCGCTTTATTGAAAGACTAATGAAAATCCAGAGGCCTTACCTGAAAATATGTGTCTCCGGGCGAGAAGATGACTCCCTGTGCTGGGTTTGCAGGAATCCCCTGGCTGGCTGCGCGGGGATCCTTTCCTAGGGCGACGTCAAGCCAGGAGCGGGCGAAACGAGCGGTAGCGGCGCCCTGAACGGCACCAATTTTTCCAACCATCGGGAGCAGACGAAGATGATCCGCCGCTACATCGCCTAGCACAGAACCCACGTCATCAACCCGCAGCTATGTAAGGTCATCAAACCAGCCAGCACCATCAAAAAGGCAAAGGTTGTCTGACGCGGTACTACTAGGGGCCTCGAAGGAGGAGTGAACCGATTCAGGTCATAGAGGGGTATTTCGGAACAGTTCAATGTCCTGTCTGATTAGGGAGATGCGTCACGTTCGTGGAACTTTCTCGTTGCCGGGCCGACAGCTCGTATGTACCTAAATTTAACTCGGGTGTCGGCAGGAACCGCGAGCCGGGAGTGAGTGAGGCTGGGTCGCAGCGCCTGCCGGAGCAGGAATCGTCGCAGTGGCGATGTGCCATCTGGACGGTTCGTCAACTAGGAAAGGCGCATTCTGTGGATCTTGTCGATGTCTCACGCTGGCAATTTGGCATCACGACTGTCTATCACTTCATATTCGTCCCCCTGACCATTGGGCTTGCCCCCCTGGTGGCCATGATGCAGACGGCCTGGCACCGGACCGGGAAGGACATGTGGTACCGCGCCACCAGGTTCTTCGGCACGCTCTTCCTGATCAACTTCGCCATGGGAGTGGTCACCGGCATCGTCCAGGAATTCCAGTTCGGTATGAACTGGAGTGAGTACTCCCGCTTCGTCGGTGACGTCTTCGGCGGGCCGCTCGCTCTCGAGGGGCTGGCCGCCTTTTTCTTCGAGTCCATCTTCTTGGGGGTCTGGATCTTCGGTTGGGAACGCGTGCCCCGCTGGATGCACCTGGCTTCGATTTGGATCGTGGCGGCCGCGACCAACGTCTCGGCCTACTTCATCATCGTGGCCAATTCCTTCATGCAGCATCCGGTAGGCGCGGCGATGAACTACGAGAACGGGCGCGCAGAACTGATCGATGTTTGGGAGCTGCTGACCAACCCGGTGGCACTGGTGGCCTTCCCTCACGCGGTGGCTGGTTCCGTGCTCGTGGCCGGTACCTTCGTCGCTGGCATCAGCGCCTGGTGGATGGTGCGGTCCCGCCGCCACGCAGCCAAGATGGACGGGAACTCCGAGGACGCCGGACAACTGTGGCGGCCGCTGCTGCGCATGGGATTGTGGGTCACATTATTGGGGATCGTATTCGTCTCGATCACCGGTGACTTGCAGGCGAAGGTGATGTTCGAGGTCCAGCCGATGAAGATGGCCTCCGCGGAGGCGCTGTGCCACACCGAGGAGGATCCGTGGTTCTCTATTTTGGCCATCAGCACGTTCAACGACTGTAACTCGGTCTCCGAGATCTTCAGTGTTCCCTGGGTCCTGTCCTTCCTGGCCGGCGGCCAGTTTGCCGGTGTGACGCTGCAGGGCGTCACGGATCTGCAGGCCCAGGCCGAGCAGCTCTACGGCCCGGGAAACTACTCGCCGAACCTGTTCGTCACCTACTGGTCCTTCCGCCTGATGATTGGCTTCATGACTGCCTCCATCCTGGTAGTCATCCTCGGCTTCTGGCTGACCCGCAGGAAGCGCACCACCGACAAGCGGTGGTTCGCCTGGCTCGGCCTCATCGCGATTCCGTTCCCCTTCCTGTCCAACTCCGCCGGCTGGATCTTCACCGAGATGGGACGCCAACCTTGGGTGGTGTACCCGAACCCCGACTTCGGGCCGGAGAACAGTCCGAATGGGGAAAATGACATCCACATGATCGTGGACTTCGGTGTGTCCAACCACTCGGTGACCACCGTTTGGATCTCCCTGATCGCCTTCACCCTGATCTATGGCGTTCTGGCCGTGGTCTGGTTCTGGCTCATGCGCCGCTTCGTGGTTGCCGGGGCGCTCGCCCCCGGTGCTTCCGAGAACATCGCTGAGGACACCTACGGTCCGGACGCCGAGGAACTGGAACCGCTGAGCTTCAGCGCCGACAGTGCTGAGAACACCGAGGGCGCCGAGGGCGTCGAGTCTACCGGCTGGAATTCCACAGCTGTCGCCACGAAACCGCGCCGGCAGCGCGGCGAGCGCACCGATGATGGGCAGGAGAGCTGACCATGGATCTGCAGACTCTGTGGTTCATCGTGATCGCCTTCTTGTTCGTGGGTTATTTCGTCCTGGAGGGCTTCGACTTCGGCGTGGGCATGCTCCTGCCGTTCCTGGGCGGTGATGACGATGAGCGCGCGCGGCGTCGCGACGCCGTGGCCACCAGCATCGGCCCGGTGTGGAACGGCAATGAGGTGTGGCTCATTGTGGCTGTAGGCGGCATGTTCGCCGCGTTCCCCGAGTGGTACGCCACATTGTTTTCCGGGCTCTATCTACCGTTGTTGCTCATCCTGATCTCCCTGATCCTGCGCGGTGTCGCGCTGGAGTGGCGCGTCAAGGTGGACACCCAGGTCTGGCGCGACCGCTGCGACATTGGGCTGGCGATCGGCAGCTGGGTTGTCGGATGCTTGGCAAGGAGGCCGTATTGA
>CALZCR010000116.1 GCA_945631445.1 uncultured Corynebacterium sp.
GAAGCACTCGAACTGGAGCTGCCTGCGCTGCCTGCACCGGCAACACTGCCGGACGTGCCGGAACTGTCGGAACTGCCGGAGCCATTGAAGCTGGAGCCGGCGCCGGTGTCCTCGCACGGGGCAGGCACCTGCGGGGCTTCCTCCGGAACACATTCAGCCGTGTAGTCCTCGATGCACTCAATCAAGCCCTCGTAGCACTTGGTCACCTGTTCATCCCGGTCTGCGCAAATCTGCTGGACCGAGCCGAACACGTTCTGTATCAGTGGCCCCGCAATTCCGACGATCATCGAGATCACCCTCCCCGCCGGATGCAGACGAACGACCATGGTGAGCAAGTCGAGGATCGGTGCGGCCGCCCCGAAAATCGAGTCCATGCCCGTCTTCGCGTCAGTGACGATGGAGTCGACCGCCCCGCCGCACGAGTTGGCCTGGTCATTGAGCCACTCTGCAGAACCCCGCTCTTTCTCGTAGTCCCGGTCGCTGTTGTCCAGCCGGTCCAGGAATTTCCCCATGAGGAAGCTGCCGACTTCCCCGACCACGCCGCTAAAAAAGCTCGTCCCCACTCCCCTCCCGACGCCGGCGCGCCCGAAGCCGGTGGCGGCGGAAGCCTGCGTGGCCAGCTGCCCCCCGTCCGCCCCATCGGTGGCCCCGATGGCGTGCACCAGCTGCTCCCCAGAGACCGGCGGCCCCGGATACAGGCCCCGCGACGCGTGAGAAAACTCGTCGACGGACCGGATGAACCGCACCGCCGACGACAACGGAGCCGCCATCACCTCCGCCCTCCGAGCTGTTCGCCAAAGCCGTCGTCGGCGCCGCGCACGATTTGCACCTGGTCGAGCCCCGCCTGGGCCAGGTCGATGACGCCGTCGACATGACGACGCCCGGTGTCATGGGCCCGGCTCAGCAGTTCCGCGATCCGTCGGCCATAAGACTCGAAGTCCCGGCCCGCGGCGGCAGGTGCGAAAGCCGGAACCTGGGCGAGGTGGGCGGCGAGCTGCTCTCGCCCCGCCTCCTGCGCTTGGCGCAGACGTTGGCGAACGCCTTCGTGGTCGATACTGATATTTCCGCTGTCGGACATCGCTTTCCCCCTAGTCGGACGTCACGTGCTGGGACGGCCTCCGTGGCCGACCCGTCACCACCCTTTGACTGCCCGGGGCGGGAGAAAGGTTCCCCGGCGCGAGAAATCCTTTTACACGGCGGCGACGATCGCGGCGATCTTGCCGGCGACCCGGCGGGCTTCTTCCTCCGCGGTGGCCTCGACCATGACGCGGAAGAGTTCTTCCGTGCCCGAGGGGCGCAGCAGCACCCGGCCGGCGTCGCCTAAGTCTCGTTCCGCCTGCTCCTTGGCTTCCCGGACCTTGTCGGAGGTCAGGATCGCGGATTTGTCGGAGACCGGCACGTTGATCAGCACCTGCGGCAGGACGGACATCACCGAGGCCAGCTCCTTGAGCGATTTGCCGGTCAGCGCCATCTGGGACATGAGCTTCAAGCCGGTGAGGGTGCCGTCGCCGGTGGTGCCGTATTTCGGCACCACGATGTGGCCGGACTGCTCGCCGCCGAGGGCGTAGCCGGAGGCGTTGAGCTCTTCGAGGACGTAGCGGTCGCCGACCTGGGTGTGGATCATCTCGATGCCTTCCCGCTGCATGGCGAGGTTGAGGCCCAGGTTGCTCATCACCGTGGCCACCAGGGTGTTCAGCCGCAGGGTGCCGGCGTCGCGCATGGCTACGGCGAGGATCGCCATGATCTGGTCGCCGTCGACGACGTTGCCTTCCGCGTCCACGGCCAGGCACCGGTCGGCGTCGCCGTCGTGGGCCAGTCCCAGGTGCGCCTCGTGCTCGCGGACGGCCGCCTGGATCTTGTCCATGTGGGTGGAGCCGCAGCCGTCGTTGATGTTGTAGGCGTTCGGCTGGTCGTAGATCGCGATGACCTCGGCGCCGGCGGCGGCGTAGACCTTGGGCGCGATGCGGGAGGCGGCGCCGTTGGCGGTGTCGACGACGACCTTGATGCCCGACAGGTCCATGATGTTCGCGTTCGCGAGATGATTGACGTAGCGGTCCTGGGCGTCCGGGGCTTCTTCGATGACGCGGCCGACGCCCGTGCCGGTCGGGCCTTCCGGCTTGAGCTGTCCCATGGTGCGTTCAATTTCGTCTTCCAGGGAGTCGGGCAGTTTATGCCCGCCCGCGGAGAAGAACTTGATGCCGTTGTCGGGCATCGGGTTGTGCGAGGCGGAAATCATCACGCCCATGTCGGCGCCGTAGTCGTCGGTGAGAAACGCCACGCCCGGGGTCGGCACCACGCCGACGCGCAACACGTCCACTCCCCGGGAGGCCATGCCGGCGGCCATCGCCGCGGCGAGCATTTCCCCGGAGACGCGCGGGTCGCGGCCGATGATCGCGGTGGGCCGACGGTCGTCGGACGCCCGCCCCTCGGTCAGGACCTGCGCGGCGGCGGCGCCGAGGCGCATCGCCAGCGGGGCGGTCAAAGTTTGGTTCGCGAGCCCGCGAACCCCGTCGGTGCCGAAGAGTCGAGTCATACCTGTAATTATGCACAGGCGGACCCGCCTCATGCCGCATCGCGGCCACTGGGTGTCGTCTCCGCTACCCCTCAATCTCCCCCGACGCGGTCAGCGGAGTGTCCCCGGAGGACGTGCCGACGTGCAGGGTGTAGGTGCCGGGGCGCACCACGAAGGCTTGCTCGTTGGCGTCCCACACCCCCAACGGGTGCGACGAGGAGGCCAGGTCCACCGTGATCCGGGCTTCCACGGTCGCCCCGGTGGACACGTGGACCTTGTCGAAGCCGATGAGCCGACGCGGCGGCTGCCCCTTGACGGGGATCTCGGCGTAGACCTGCACCACTTCCGCGCCGGGGTGCTCGCCGGTGTTGGTCACCTCCACGGTGACTTCCAGTGTGCCGGAGGCGTCGACGCCGCCGGTCAAGTCGGTGGGCTCCACCCGCAAATCGGCGAGTTCGAAGGTGGTGTAGGACAGCCCGTAGCCGAATTCGAACAACGGGGTGATGTTCTGCGACTGGTGCCAGCGGTAGCCCATCTCCAGGCCTTCGGAGTAGCGCATGACCGGGTAGCCGGCGCCTTCGTCGACGCCCGGGTAGCGGGAGGGGTTGTGCGCGTAACAGGTGTCGTCCTCGGAGGCCGGGTAGCTGATGGGCAGCTTCGCCGAGGGGTTGTGGTTGCCGAAGAGCACGTCGGCGACGGCGTGCCCGTCCTCCTGTCCCTGGTTGAAGGCCTCCAGCAGGGTGTGGACCTTGTCCACCCACGGCATCAGCACGGGGTCGCCGTCTTTGAGCACGACCACGGTGCGGTCGTTGACGTCGGCGAGGCGGTCGATCAACTGGTTCTGATTCTTCGGCAGGTTCATGTCCGCTTGGTCGACGCTCTCGGTGGTGACCAGGCCGGCCATGATGACGACCGTGTCTGCGGCCGCGGCGGCGGCTTCCGCCTCGTCCAGGTTGCTCATGTCGTCGGCGACGGTGAACACCTCGACCTCGTTGTCCGCGCCTTGTTCCGCCAGCACGTCGCGCATGCCCTCCGCCGGCGGGACCTCGTAGGTGGGAATGACCTGGGAAGATCCGCCGCCGCAGTTGCAGATGTGATTGGCGAAGTCGTCGATGCCCACGATGAGGATCCGGCCGGCGCGGGCGGGGTCCAGCGGCAGGAGGCGACGTTCGTTTTTGAGCAGCACGATGACCTCGCGGGAGGCCTCCCGGGCGAAGATTCCCCCGGACCGCTCATCCAGGCCGGTGGCCGGGCGCTCTTCGTCGAACATTCCGAAGCGAAACATCTGCGTGTACCGGCGCACCAGCGCCCGGTCGATGGTCGCGGTCTCCAGGATGCGCTGGTCCAAGGCGTGCTGAATGTTGTCCATGTTCATCCAGTTGTGGTCCGGCATCTCGTGGTCGAGGCCGGCGTTCAGCGACTGCGCGGTGGAGCGCACCGCCCAGAAATCGGACTGCACGTAGCCCTCGAACCCCCACTGCTCGCGCAGCACGTGCGTGAGCAGCCAGTAGTTTTCGGAGGCGTAGGTGCCGCCCAGCCGTTGATAGGAGCTCATTAACGCGCCCGGCCGGGCGTCTTTGACGGTCATTTCGAAGGGCAGCAGGTACAGCTCGCGCATGACGTTTTCGTCGACCTGGACGTCGTAGCGGAAGCGCTGGTGCTCCGAGTCGTTGAGCGCGAAGTGCTTCGGCTCGGCGATGACGTCTTGGGTCTGGATGCCCTTGGTCACCTCCACGCCCATCGCCCCGGTGAGGTACGGGTCTTCGGAGAAGTACTCGAAGTTCCTGCCGCCGGTGGCCACCCGGGTCAGGCCCATGCCGGGGGCCTCGAGCAGGTGCTGGCCCAGCGCCTTGGTTTCTATGCCCATTCTTTCGCCGTAGCGGTAGGCCAGGTCGACGTCGAAGGACGCGGCCAACCCCAAGGTGGAGGGTAGCGCGGTCGCCGGGGGCGACGGGGTGCCGTCGCCCATGCCGACGCCGACGGGGCCGTTGGTGATGTTCAGGCGCGGGATCCCGAGTTCCTCGACCGGGTCGGCGTGGCGCCAGACCTCCAGTTGGTTGAGGTCGGTGTCCGGGTCCGTCAGGTCCATGTCATAAGGGTTGATGGTGCTCATCGCGCCCCCGAGTTGGTCGACTTTCTGCTCGAGGCTCATCGCTTCGACCACGAGCTCGGCGCGCTCGCGTGGTGTTTTGGTGGTGTCCATCCAGGGGCGGTCTGCGGTGGCCATGCTCAAACCCTTTCGTAGGTTTTCATTCGGGGGCGCCTCCCAGCCTAACGAGAAGTCCCACTCATCGACGGCGGATGCGCCCGCCTCTCCCCCACCCCGGAAACGGCGGACGCCGCCTCCCCCGAGGTGGGAGAGGCGGCGTCGGGCAACGGAAATCCGAGGATTAACGCTTGGAGTACTGCGGCGCACGACGTGCACCGTGCAGGCCTGCCTTCTTACGCTCGACGGCGCGGGCGTCACGGGTCAGGTAACCGGCCGTCTTCAGGGCCGGGCGGTCTGCCGGGTTGTAGACGTTCAGCGCGCGGGCGATGGCCAGGCGCAGAGCGCCGGACTGGCCGGTCGGGCCGCCGCCGCTGATGTTGGCGTCGATGTCGAACTGGCCTTCGCGCTCAAGCAGGGCGAGCGGGAGCTTGATGTCCTGCTGGTGCAGCTTGTTCGGGAAGTAGTCCTCCAGCTCACGGCCGTTGACCGTGATCGCGCCGGAACCGGCCTTGAGCACGATGCGGGCGATGGCGCGCTTACGGCGGCCGACGGTCTGGATCGGGCCCTCGTGGATGACCGGGGCGACGTCTTCGACGTCGTCGTCGGACTCGGTGTTCAGCGCGTCGCCGATGGTGTAACCGAAGTCTTCGGTGGCGGCGGCAGCGGCGGCGATGTCCTCAGCGGAAGCGACGTTGTCCTCGGCCTCGGCGGAGGTGTTTTCGAGGTTCTCGTTGTTGTTCGGCTCGGTCATTACTGTGCCACCTGCTTGAACTCGTAGGGCTCGGGCTGCTGGCCGGCGTACGGGTGCTCGGAACCAGCGAAGACGTGCAGCTTCTTGACGGAAGTGCGGGTCAGCTTGTTGTGCGGCATCATGCCGGTGATAGCTTCCTCGACGACGCGCTCCGGGCGGGCGTCCAGGGCCTGACCCAGGGTCATGGTCGTCAGACCGCCCGGGTAACCGGAGTGGCGGTAACGCATTTCGCGCTCACGCTTGTTCGAGGAAATGTGGATCTTGTCGGCGTTGATCACGATGACGTGATCGCCGGTGTCCACGTTCGGGGTGAACTGCGGCTTGTGCTTGCCACGCAGCAGATCTGCCGCGGTGGAAGCGAGCTTGCCCAGCACCACGTCAGTGGCGTCGATGACGTACCACTTACGGGTGATGTCACCGCTCTTCGGGTGGTAAGTAGACATGCATGACTCCTTGAAGTCTGTCTGGAGGCTGCCGGCCAGAAAAATTCGTGTGTGCGTCTCCCGCCCCGGCGGCCGGTGGAGACCCGGGGGAAAACGTGCCCGCGAAGGGCGTGCACACAGGTGGGCAATCCTACGGGATGGCGGGGGCAGAACAAAACCAACAAAACACCCCCACCGTCAAACTGAATAGTGTTGCAAAGCTTTGACAAGTGATAGCAGTGAGTATACCTTGAAATCATGTCCGAAACTTTCGACAAAAG
>CALZCR010000117.1 GCA_945631445.1 uncultured Corynebacterium sp.
AGCTCGTCGACGTCGTGCGGCACGCGCTCCGCACCCGCGGCGGCGCGGACACGCTCGCGGCGATCTCCATCGCGACGTCCGTGGCGTTGGGGGAGTGGCTGGTGGCCGCGATCATCGTGCTGATGCTCTCCGGCGGAGAGGCGCTGGAGGAGGCGGCCACCAAACGGGCCACCGGAACGCTGGACGCGCTGGCCAGACGGGCGCCCGCCACCGCGCATCGGGTTGGCGGGGAGGAGGTGGCGGTGGAGGACGTCGCGGTCGGCGACGAGCTCGTCGTCCTGCCCCACGAGTTGTGCCCGGTCGACGGCGAAGTGATCGCCGGCCATGGTTCGATGGACGAGTCTTATCTGACCGGCGAGCCCTACGTCGTCAGCAAGTCCAAGGGCGCGCAGGTGATCTCCGGGGCGGTCAACGGTGACGCCCCCTTGACCATCGTGGCCACCGCCCCGGCGCAGGACTCCCGTTACGCGCGCATCGTCGGCACGCTGCGCGACGCGGAGGAGAACCGGCCCCCGATGCGGCGTCTCGCGGACCGGCTCGGCGCCTGGTACACGGTGATCGCGTTGGTCCTCGGCGCCGTGGGCTGGGCGGTCTCGGGCGACCCCATGCGCTTTTTGGCGGTGGTGGTCGTGGCGACGCCGTGTCCGCTGTTGATCGGCGTGCCCGTCGCGATCATCGGGGCCATCTCGCTGGCGGCCAAACGCGGCATCATCGTGCGCAATCCCGGCATGCTGGAAAACGCCGCGCAGGTGCGGACCATCATGTTCGACAAGACGGGCACCCTGACCTACGGGCGCCCCAGCATCACCCACATCCACGTGGCGCCCGGCTTCGAGGAAGACGAGGTGCTGGCGGCGGCCGCGTCGATCGAGCGCTACTCCCGGCACCCGCTCGCCGACGCGATCCGGCGAGAGGCCGCGGGCCGGGGGTTGGAGCTGCCCGAGGTGGCGGAGGTCTCCGAAAAACCGGGGCAAGGGCTGACGGGCGAGGTGGCCGGACGGTTTCTGCGCATCGCGAATCGGCGCACCGCCGTCGAGCTCGACCCGGCCAGCCGCGACCTGCTGCCGCGAAGCGCCGCGGGCATGGAGTCGGTGGTGCTGATCGACGAGCGCTACGCCGCCGTCATCCAGTTCCGCGACGAACCCCGCGCGGAAGCGGAGGCATTCATCGCCCACCTGCCGGAGAAGCACGGCGTGGACAAGATGATGATCATCTCCGGGGACCGGGAATCCGAAGTGCGTTACTTGGCGGGCCGCGTCGGCATCCATGAGGTGCACGCCGGCGTCAGCCCGGAAGGCAAGCTGGCGATCGTGCAACAGCACAACGCCCGCGGCAAGACGCTGTTCCTCGGCGACGGCATCAACGACGCTCCGGCGATGGCGACCGCCACGGTGGGGGTGGCCATGGGCTCCGACTCCGACGTCACCTCCGAGGCCGCCGACGCGGTCATCTTGGATTCCTCGCTGGAACGCCTCGACGGCCTGCTGCACATTTCCGCCCGGATGCGCCGCATCGCCCTGCAGTCCGCGCTCGGCGGCATGGCCTTGTCCATCATCGGCATGGTGTTGGCCGTCTTCGGGTTGCTGACTCCGCTGGCGGGCGCGGTGGCGCAGGAGGTCATCGACGTCGCGGCGATCCTCAATTCGGCGCGCGTGGCGATGGCGCGGGGTCCGTTGTCGGATTTCGAGGAGGGATAGCAGGGGCCGTCGACAAGGTGTCGACACTGTGTCCGTAAGATACCGACACAGTGTCGATGCATGTCATCGGCAATGACTCCCGACCCTCTACGGAAGAGCATCTCTCATGTTTCTAGCCTGGCGCGACATGGTGTTCGCGCGCACCCGCTTTCTTCTCATGGGCCTCGTTCTGGCGCTCATGTCCATCCTTATCGTCTTGATTTCCGGCCTCACGACCGGCCTGGTCAACGACGGCGTCTCCGGGCTCAAGGCCTTGGACGCCGACGTCATCGCCTTCGAAGAGGGCACCGAGACGTCGTCCGCCTTCACCCGCTCCACGGTCGACCTCGAGGACGCCGACGAGCTCGCCGCCGTCGGCGGCGTCGAAGAGACCACCCCCATGGGGCTGAGCATCGTCAACGGCCGCAACCAGGACAACACCCCGGTGGACCTGACGATGGTCGGCGTGATCCCGGGCTCCTTCATCGCCCCGGAGGGCCTGCCGGCCCTCAGTGACGACCGCGTCGAGGGCGAGCCCACCCCGACCGCCCACGAGGTCATCCTCTCCGGAACCCTCGAAGACGACGGCATCTCCGTCGGTGACACCATCGCGCTGGAGCGACTGGAGACGGAATTGACCGTCATCGGGTTCACTGAGGACCAGCGCACCTTCGGCCACGTCGCCCTCGCCTACGCCCCGCTCGACGTCTGGCAGGAAGTCCACGTCGGCGCCCGCGCCGGCGAGGCCGCCTCGCCCGCGGCCTACGAGCAGGCCTCCGTCATCGTCGCGCAGGCGCCGGACGCGGACGTCGAGACGCTCACCGCCGACACGAACCTCGACGTGGTGGCCCTGGAAGACAGCTTCCAGGCCTCGCCCGGTTACAGCGCGGAAACCATGACCCTGACCATGATCGAGTGGTTCCTCTACATCATCACCGCCCTGATCGCCGGCGCTTTCTTCCTCGTCTGGACCATCCAGCGCTCCGGAGACATCGCCACCATGCGCGCGATCGGCGCCACCCGCGGCTTCCTGCTGCGCGACAGCCTCGGCCAGGCCGTGATCATCCTCGTCTCCTCCATCCTCGTGGGCGTCGCCATCGCCGTGGGCCTGGGACTCTGGCTGGAGACCACCGGCATGCCCTACGCCACCGAGGCGGCACCCATCATCGGTGGCGCGGTCATGCTCTTCTTCGCCGGACTGATCGGCGCCCTCATCGCCGTCTACCGAGTCACCCGCACCGACCCGCTCACTGCCCTGGGAGAAAACCGATGACCTCACCCGCCCTCATCCTCGACGACGTCCGCGTCAGCTACGGCGACGGCGATTCCGTCGTCCACGCCCTGGACCATGTGTCCCTGAGCGTCAACCCCGGCGAGTTCGTCGCCGTGGTCGGCCCCTCCGGCTCCGGCAAGTCCACCCTCTTGGCCGTCGCCGGCGCATTGACCACGCCCGACGCCGGGAGGGTCACCGTCGCCGGCGAAGACATCGGCGATTTCGACGACGCGCAGCTGGCGCGCATCCGCCGCGAACACGTCGGCTTCGTCTTCCAGTCTTCCGGCAACCTGCCCTCCGCCCTGCGCGCCCACGACCAGATCGAACTGGCCGCCCGCATCCACGGCAAGCGCGGCCGCCGCAGCAACGAAGAACTGCTCGAGGCCGTCGGCATGGGACACCGGGCCAAGCACCGGCCGGCCACCCTCTCCGGCGGCGAACGTCAGCGCATCGGCATCGCCCGCGCCCTGGTCGCCGGCCCGGACCTGCTGCTCGTCGACGAGCCCACCGCGGCGCTGGACCGCCGGCGCTCCCACGAGATCGTCACTCTGCTCGCGGAGGAGTGCCGGGAGCAGGGCGTCGCCGGCGTCATGGTCACCCACGACCTCGACGTCATCGAGCACTGCGACCGCGTTTTCGAAATGGTCGACGGCAGGCTCACCCCGGCACGGTAGACTCGCCGGACATGCCCAGAATTTCCGAGCCCACGGTCGCCGAGCACCGCGCCGCCCAGCACCGCGCCGTGCTGTCGGCGGCGGAAAAACTCATCGCCGCCTCGGACGGCCAGATGCCCACCCTCGGGGAAGTGGCCGCGGAGGTGGGCCTGGCCCGCTCCAGCGTCTACCTCTACGCCGCGTCCCGGCAGGACCTGCTCATCCAGCTGCTGCTGGAGGCGATCCCGGCCTGGACCGATTCGTTGCAGGGGGCGCTGACCGGGGTCGGCGACGACCCGGGCGACCGCGTCGCGGCGTACGTGTCCGTCACCCTGGATCTCGTCCTCGGCGGCTCGCACGGCCCGCTGATGGCGGCGGCCCAGCAATTCCCCGAGGCCTTTACCGACGAGCGGGTGCAACACGCCCACGACGCCCTCCACCCCGCCCGCGTGAAGTTGATCGGTGACCACGGCGCGGCCTTCGCGCTCGTCGACGCCGCCATCGCGCGGGGCGCGGAACTCGTGCAGGAGGAAGGCGAGGACAGGGGCACCGTCGAGTCTCTGGTCGAGCGGATGGCGCGCGCCGCCGTGGCCGGCGATTTGGAGGATCCCGGTGCCAGGCGCTAACATCAACCTCCGAAGTTTGAACGGTCCTTTTTGAGGGCCGAGCTCAAGTTTCACCGAAGACCGTAGGTTCTCCCCTCATCGGGGAGCGAAGGAGTCCAAACCCCGGACCGGCCCACGCAGGAGACACTTGCGCACTTGACCGCCCACCCAGGTGGGCGAGGGTGCCCCGTGCTTCTGCACGGGGCATTTTCCTTTTCGAAGGCGATGTCCCGGCGGATAATCATCACGACATAAAAGGGAAAGGAGGCGTACTAGGATATGGCAAACGCAAAGAACGTTGCAGAGCTCGCAGCTCTCAAGGAGAAGTTCGAGTCTTCCTCCTCCGTGTTTCTGACCGAATACCGCGGTCTGACCGTGGATCAGATGGCTCAGCTGCGCGGCGAACTCGGGTTTGACGTCACCTACCACGTCGCCAAGAACACCCTCCTCAAGATCGCTGCCAAGGAGCAGGGAATTGAGGGTCTTGACGAGCACCTGACCGGCCCGACCGCCATCGCCTTCATCGAGGGCGAAGCAGTCGACGCAGCCAAGGTGTTCAAGAAGTTCGCCGGCGACCACGAGGCACTCGTGGTCAAGGGCGGCTTCATGGACGGCAACGCACTGACTGCCGACCAGGTCAAGGCCATCGCCGAGCTGGACAACCGCGAGACGACCCTCGCGAAGCTGGCTGGCGCTATGAAGGGCAACCTGGCAAAGGCCGCCGCCGTGTTCAACGCACCGGCCACCAAGATGGCTCGTCTTTCTGCTGCACTGCAGGAAAAGAAGGACGCCTAGCTTTTCGACGCATCCGCGTCACCCCGCATAATTTCACCCACATTTCGGGGCCCGGACACTCCGGCCCCACAACAGAAAGGACGCCACCATGGCTAAGCTTTCCAAGGACGAGCTCATCGAGGCTTTCAAGGAAATGACCCTCATCGAGCTCTCTGAGTTCGTGAAGGAATTCGAGGAGGTCTTCGAGGTCGAGGCTGCCGCTCCGGTCGCCGTCGCCGCCGCAGGCGCAGCTGGCGGCGACGCCGGCGCTGCCGCCGCTGAAGAGCAGTCCGAGTTCGACGTCGTCCTCGAGGACGCCGGCGCCAAGAAGATCGGCGTCATCAAGGCCGTCCGCGAGCTCGTCCCGGGCCTGGGCCTGAAGGACGCCAAGGAGCTCGTCGAGGCTGCTCCGAAGGCCATCCTCGAGGGCGCTTCCAAGGAAGACGCCGAGGCTGCCAAGGCCAAGCTCGAAGAGGCCGGCGCCACCGCCAACCTCAAGTAGTCTCACCGCTACGCACAGCTTTTCGAACCCCGTCGCCACTGCCTGTGGCGGCGGGGTTCGTCGTCGTCGCGGGCGAATCAGCCTCGACGGTGATTGCAGGTACAATTTTCCGCATGCTCCCCAAGTCACGGATCCTGTCCGCCCTGCTCGTCGGCCTCGGGGCGGCGCTGATGGTCGGCGGCCTGCTTTCCCCTGCACTGATCAACGCCGACGGGCGGCTGCCCCTCGACCTGGAGAACACCACCTGGACGATCCGGGACGAGCAGGCCGAGACCCGACTGCTGACCTCCCCGGACGGCCGCGTCCTGAACGTCCCCGTCAGCCGCCAGCTGCACCTGGACGTCCAGGAGCCGGCCACCGAGGACAACGTCTCCGTCCGGGTGGGGGCCACCACGATGCGCGACAGCATGCAGGCGGATGCGGACCGGCTGATCACGGCGCACACGTGGAGTTACGTGATGGACCGGGTGAGCGGGGAGGCGGAGACCGACGCCGACCTCATCCACACGATCGGCTTCCCGCCGGAGACCGTGCCGGTGGACGGGCACTGGCTGAAGCTGCCGTCGGACGCGGAGCAGACCACCTACCCGGTCTTCGACGAAACGCTGCGCGAATCCCGCCCGGCGGTCTTCGTCGAGGAGCGGCAGGTCGAGGGACGGACGATCTACCAGTACCGGCAGGTGATTG
>CALZCR010000118.1 GCA_945631445.1 uncultured Corynebacterium sp.
CGCGGTGGCGGGGGCGGACGTCGAGGAGCTCGAGCATGTTGGCCACGGTGGTCGGCTGCGAGTTGGTCTGGCCGTGGCCGATCGGCAGCGGGGCGTCCACGCGCCAGTGCTCACGGCAGGAGTCGGGCAGGAACCCGATGCGGTGGACGGTTTTCATGGCTTGGCTGACACGGTTCATGGGGAGACCTCCATGGCTCGCCCGGCTGCCCTTCGACGAGCGGGGTGGACGTGTATGCGGTCGCCGACGCAGCCGAGGGGCCCGAAGAGGTCGGCGTGAATTGCAGTACAGCGCTTCACGGTGATCATTTTAGCAGCGAAATCATGTCCGCTGCCCAGAAAAATGCTGTCTCTCACCCCTGTGCCTCCGGGGCGTCTGCGAACCCCGGTCAGATCTCCGTGGCGTCGCCGGGACGCAGCGGCAGGTAGTTCAACCCGTTTTCTTCTGCGAGCTTGGTCAGCAGATTTTTACGCAGGGCCACGCCGAAGTCGTTGTCGATCCCGTCGTGGACGCCGATGAAGGTCGCCGGCGTGGAGGCTTTCAGGAAGGCCTCCACGTCGAGCATCTTCAGCCACGGCGCGCTGACCGGGACGAGGGCCACCTCGACGCCGTCCACGTCCGGGAGGGAGTCGCCGGTGTGCAGGACCCGGCCGTCGATGAGGTAGCCGAGGTTGTCCGGCAGGGCAGTGGACTCGGTGACGGTGCCGTGGGGCCAGCGGTGGACAGAGACGTCGAAGTCGCCGATGGTGAAGACGTCGCCGTCGGTGACGGCGGTGTAGTCGATCTCCGCGTGCTCGCGCAGCTCGGCGGGGCCGTAGATTGTGAGCCCCGGGTTGCGCCGTTGCGCGGCGGCCAGCGCCTCGGCGTCGACGTGATCCGGATGGATGTGGGTGACCAGGACAGCGTCGACCTCGGCGAGGTTGTCGGGGACCTCGAAGGATCCCGGGTCGATGAGCAGGGTCGTGTCGTTTTTTGCGAGTTCGACGCAGGAATGAAAGCGGCGGGTGATTTTCATGCTGCCCATTGTGGCGGAAAATCCTGGCCCGCACAGGCAAAAGCCGCATAGGGACGCTCCCTATGCGGCGATGCGGTTAAAAGAAGCCGGCGACTAGTTGGCCGCGATCCGGACGTCGGTCAGATCGTTGCGGTCAGCGTCGTCCAGGCTGATGTCCCAGTTGAGGGTACCGTTGTCCTCGTCGAGCTCCGCCTCATCCAGGAATCCGTCCTGGTGCTGCTCGAGAGCCTCCTGGATGGCGTCCTCGATGGACACGGTGGTGTCCTGGGCGTAAGAGATGTCCTCGCCGTCATGCTCACGGTCATCCTCGACGACATTGCCGTCCTCTTCGACCTTGAGCTCGAGGACTTCGTCGCCCTGGACCACGTCGACCTCGTAGGCGTCGGTGTTGTCCTCACGATCGATGGAGATGATGATGCCGTCCGGGTAATCGGCCGTCACGGCGCCGATGGCGTCAAAGACCGGGTCGTCTCCACCAGCGGCGTCATCGGCGACGGTGGTCTCGGTGACGGTGTCGTCGCCCTCAGTCTCTTCGGTGGTGGTTTCCTCCGCAGTGTCTTCCTGCGTGGCCTCCGCGGCGTCGGTGGCGGTGGTGGTCTCCACGGTGGTGGTGTCCTCTGAGTCATTGCAGGCGCTCAGAAACAGGGCTGCGCTGGTGGCGATACCGGCGGCGGCGAGAATGCGTGACTTCTTCATGGATTCTTCACTCCTTTAAGATCGGGTGATTACCAACGTACGTATAAAAAGCGGCGCGGGGCGTGAAGTTTAACTGGAGGTTGAGGGTTTAAAGCTTTTCGGCTCGCTGCCACGCACCTTAAAAACAAATAAAACAACAGCTCATCGTAGGTAGGGGAGGTTCTGGTGAGCGGACACCTTCGAGCGTGAAAAAATATGCGTTAAAAATATTCATCGCTCCTCCACGGGGTTCCCGAGTGGCCGCCGACTAGGGTCGGAGCCATGAAACTGAGCGTAGTGGTCGGAGACATCACCGCGATGGACGTCGACGCCGTCGTCAACGCCGCGAACTCCACGCTGCTGGGCGGCGGCGGGGTCGACGGGGCCATCCACCGGGCCGCGGGACCCCAACTGCTCGCCGCCTGCGAGACGATCCGGCGCACGACACTGAAAGAAGGGCTGCCGGCGGGCAAGGCGATCGCCACGACGGCCGGTGACTTGCCCGCCAAATGGGTGATCCACACCGTCGGTCCGGTGTATTCCATCTCCGAGGACTTGTCGCACGTGCTGGCCTCGGCCTACACGGAATCGTTGTACTCGGCCCGCTACCTGGGTGCGCGCACGGTCGCCTTCCCGGCGATCTCGACGGGCGCGTACTCCTGGCCTATGGCTGACGCCGCGCGCATCGCCGTGGAGGCGGTGCACTCCCTGACCGCAGAGTTGGGTGCAGACGTCGACGAAGTCATCTTCGTGGCTTTCGACGCCCGGGCGGAAACGGCCTTCCAGGAGGCCCTGAAAAACCGGGGGCCGCTCACGAGTTAGCGTCGATCCACTCCGCGATCCGGGCCACCGGCACCGGGCGATAATCATGGGAGTCCACGCCGACGTGGAACTGCCGGCCGCGTACGGTGTCGCTTTGATGAGTGTGCCCGTGGACGAGCAGCGACTGCCCGTCGTCGGGCGGCATGAGCTCACGCATCGCCGCAGAGGCGTGCGGATCGTCGAAAGGATAGTGCGAGACCAGCGCGACGTTGCCCGCGGCGGTGAGCAACCGGTCACAGGTCTCCGGCAGCACCTCCGCGAAATGTTTCTCGTAGAGCTTGCGCCGCCGCCCTCCACAGAGGCGGGAGACGGCGTCGTGGTTGCCGGGGATGAACAAGATGGTGCCGTTGAGGCGCTGCGCCGCACGCAGCGTCTTGCTGCGCGGTCCGAAAGCGAAATCCCCGAGGTGCAGCACCGTGTCCGAGGGAGAGACGACCTCGTTCCATCGCTGGATCATCATCTCGTGCATTTCGTCCAACCGGTCGTCGTAGCCGCGCCCGGCGAACGCGGAGATCCTCTTGTGGCCGAAATGATGGTCGGAGGTGAGGAAATCGACGGCCCCGCCGTGCTCTTGTAGACGCAACATTCTTTAAGTTTGCCACGCCCTGCCCGGGGTGGCCTACGCGTGCTTTAGGACGTGTCGATCACCGCCGATGCTCAACAGCAGTCCTAGGCGCGAGCACGGAGGGAGGCTGTCGTGGCGGGACCGTCGCTTTTCTTGCCGACGATCGACGGGCGCCCGAGACTTGCGGGGGCTGGCGCAGCCTCATGCCGTAGACAGGGCTGAGGGGGCTACCTACACTGAGCGGCGTGACTGCAGATAATTCCCCTTCCCGTTCGAGCCGAAATTTTCGTCCCCTGGCCGCGGGCGTCGTGTCCGCTGTCGCGGTGACGGGCGTGGCCATCGGCGCTGCCGTAGCTTTCAGCGGGGAATCCGGCGCTCCCGCAGAATCTTCGGAGCCCGCCTCCGAAGTCGCCCAAGAAGCTGCGCCCGAACCGTCGCCCGAGCCGGTTCCGGAGATCATTGAACCGGAGCCCTTCGACTACGGAGAGTGCCCGCCCGCCGCCCGCGCTTGCGTCGACATCGACGGTGAGCGCGCCTGGTTGCAGGAGAACGGTGAACTCACTTACGGGGCGGTGCCAATCGGCCCGGGTGGGCCGGGTTACGAGACTCCGCGATCCGAATTCCACGTGACCAGGAAGGTCAAGGACGAAGTCTCCTACCTTTACGACATGGAACCCATGCCCTACGCGGTGTACTTCACCAATTCCGGCCATGCCTTCCATGAGGGGGACCCGAACGGAGACTCGCACGGTTGTGTCCGGCTGCCTCCCGGGGACGCCGAGGTATTCTTCGACTCGCTGGACGTCTACGATCTGGTCCACATTTACTGATCTGTGGACGAGGCACGCTGCCGCCAGCCACTCCATGCGCTACAGGCCCCGGGTGGCCGGCGAAGAACTCCGACGAGCCTTCTTCGTGCATGCAGGGCCGCCGGTTGCGCATTGAAGGGGAAACACCGACGGCGACGCTCCCGACGGGCAATTAAGCCACGTTGATATGCCCTAATTGTCTTCCTGCTGGACGGCGTAACCGCAGTTCAAAGGTAATTTTTATAGGCTGGCTTGTTTTAATCTCCGTGACTACTATGGAAGATATGTCGCGTAAAATAAAGCTGGATTGGCCAGTTCTCCGACAGCTCCGGGCGAGGGATCCGTTCGGGCGAGACGAGAGCACCCAGTCCCGAAAGAGCAAGGAGCTCACTCCACGCACGGAGGGGGCTGAGGTCTACAAGAGCGTCTGCCCTTACTGTGCGGTCGGCTGCGCTCAAAACGTCTATGTCAAGGACGACAAGGTCGTCCAAATCGAGGGCGATCCGGATTCCCCGATTTCCCGTGGCCGTCTTTGCCCGAAGGGTTCCGCCTCCGAGCAGTTGATCAACTCCGCCGGTCGCCAGACCAAGGTCCTCCACCGTGCGCCTTATGCCACCGAGTGGACCGAGCTGGAGCTGGATGAGGCGATCGACATGATCGCCGACCGTGTCCTAGAAGCTCGCGACAAGGGCTGGCAGGACGTCGACGAGGAAGGACGTAAGCTCAACCGCACGATGGGCTTCGCCGGCCTTGGTGGCGCGGTGCTCGACAACGAAGAGAACTACCTCATCAAGAAGTTGTACACCAACCTCGGTGCGGTACAGATCGAAAACGTCGCCCGTATTTGACACTCCGCCACAGTTCCCGGTCTGGGAGCTTCGTTCGGCCGCGGTGGCGCGACCCAGCCGCTGCAGGATATGGCAAATGCCGATTGCATTGTCATTCAAGGGTCAAACATGGCTGAAAACCACCCGGTGGGATTCCAGTGGGTGACGGAAGCCAAGCAACGTGGCGCCAAGGTGATCCACGTCGATCCACGTTTCACGCGTACCTCGGCGGTCTCTGACCGTCACATCCCGATCCGTGCCGGCTCGGACGTCGTCCTGCTCGGTGCGCTGATCAACCACGTCCTGTCCAACGACCTCTATTTCCGCGACTATGTCGTGGCGTTCACCAACGCCGCGACGTTGGTGGACGAGGGCTACCGGGGTCCCGAAGACCTCAACGGGTTGTTCTCGGGGTACAACGAGGAGACCGGGGCCTACGACGACGCGACCTGGCAGTACCAGCGCGCGAAGGACGCTCCGGAGTCAGCCTCCGTGTGGAACTATGAGCGCGACGAAACGCTGGAGGACCCGCAGTCGGTCTTCCAGATCCTCAAGCGCCACTACTCCCGCTACACCCCGGAGATGGTGGAGCAGGCCTGCGGCATCACACAGGAAGAGTTCGCGTACCTCGCGGACGTCATCGTGTCCAACTCCGGCCGTGAGCGCACCACCGTGTTCGCGTACGCGCTCGGCTGGACCCAGCACACGCTGGGCCCCCAGGTGATCCGTGCGTCCGCCGTGCTGCAGTTGCTGCTGGGCAACGTCGGTCGCCCGGGCTCGGGCGTCATGGCGCTGCGCGGGCACGCCTCCATTCAGGGCTCCACGGACATCCCGACGCTGTACCACCTGATGCCGGGTTACATTCCGATGCCGGCGGTCAACCACACCAGCATCGAGAAGTGGATCGAGGCCTCGGGCACCGTCGAGGCCAAGGGCTTCTGGTCCATGGCGCCGGCGTACAACGTCAGCCTGCTGAAGGCGTACTTCGGTGAGAACGCCACGAAGGACAACGACTACGGCTACGAGTGGCTGCCGCGCATCAACGGCAAGCACGGCACGTACCAGACGTCGATGGACATGGCCGACGGCAAGGTCGACGGCTACATGATCTTCGGGCAGAACCCGGCGGTCTCCTCGATCAACGGCAAACTGCACCGCAAGGCCTTCCGCAACCTCAAGTGGCTGGTCGTGCGTGACACGACGATCATCGAGTCCGCCAACTTCTGGAAGGAGTCGCCGGAGCACGAATCGGGCGAGGTCACCGCAGAAGACATCGGCACCGAGGTCTTCTTCATGCCGGCCGCCTCCCACGTGGAGAAGGACGGCACCTTCACGCAGACTCAGCGCATGCTGCAGTACCGCGAGCAGGCCATCGAGCCGCCGGGCGCCTCCCAGTCCGAGCTGGATTTCTTCTACCAGCTCGGCCGCCGCCTGCGCGAGCGCACGGCCGGGTCCCCG
>CALZCR010000119.1 GCA_945631445.1 uncultured Corynebacterium sp.
TGCGTTTCTTCATGCCCCGCTGCCCGGAGACGTCCGCGCCCAGGAACCTGATCATGATGAACGCGACGGCGAAGACCAGCAGGAAAATCAACGTCGACAACGCCGAGGCCGAGTTGAAGTTGCCTTGGCGCATATCCTCGACCACCAGCTGGGAGACCACCGCGGTCGGGGAGTTCGACGACGAGGAGATCATGATGACCGGCAGGTCGTACATGCGCAGCGCGTCAAGGGTGCGAAAGAGCACCGCCACCATCAACGCCGGGCGCACCAACGGCAGGGTGATCAGGGTGAAGCGTTGCCAGGCGGTGGCCCCGTCGACGCGGGCGGCCTCGTAGGTTTCTTTGGGGATCATCTGCAAACCGGCGAGGATGAGCAACGCCATGAACGGCGCCGTCTTCCACACGTCCGCGATGATCACCGCGAAACGGGCGGCCCACGGGTCCGTCGTCCACGCGACGTCGAGGCCGAACAAGGAGTTGACGATGCCCTGCGGGGCGAAGATGAACTGCCACAGCTTGGCGGTCACCGCGGTGGGGATCGCCCACGGGATGAGCACCGCCGCGCGCACCAGGCCGCGGCCGCGGTAGTTGCCGGCCATGATCAGCGCCATGATCATGCCCAGGATCGTCTCCAGAGCGACGGTGACGACCGTGAAGAACAGCGTGTTGCGCACCGCGGGCCAGAAATCCGTCGCCAAGGTGCCGGGCGGGCAGACGGTGGCGGTGCCGTCGGCGCCCAGGCACCGCTGGGTCAACCAGTAGAGGTAGTTGTCGAAGCCGGCGAAACCGCCGTCGGTGAACAGCCCGGTGGTGGGGTCAAGCCCCTTGTCGGCCTGGAAGGACAGGTAGACGGCGCGGACGATGGGGTAGCCGATGACGATGGCGAGCACGACCAGCGCCGGGGCGATGAGCGCGGCCGCGCGTCTGGTCTGCTGGGCCCGGGTGAGCATCAGGGACCTCCTGGTGGGACACAAGGCGCAACCGCCGCCCCGACCTGGGTGTGGCGTCGGGGCGGCGGAAAGCGAGAAGGACGGTTCTTAGTTCGAGGCGTTGTCGATCGCGGCCTTCATGTCCGCGGTGGCGTCGTCGACGCTCTTGCCCGCGGTCAGCGCCGCATAGGCGTTGTCCTGGACGGCCTTGGAAATCTCCGGGTAGAACGGGCTGACCGGGCGCGGCGCGGCGTTTTCCAGGGAGGTCTTCAGCGCCGGCAAGTAGGGGAACTGCTCGGTGAGGGACTCGTCGTCGTAGATGGAGGCCAGCACCGGCGGGAAGGAGGCCTCGGCGAAGGACATCTGGTTGTCCTCGTTGACGATGAACTCGATGAAGTCGCGCGCGGTGGCCTTGTTCTCCGAGTTGACGTTGATGCCGTTGTTGTAGCCGCCCAGGGTGGACACGCCCACCCCGTCGGCGCCGACGAGCGGGGAGACCTCGACGCTGCCGGCGATCTCGGAGGCTTCGCCCTCGGCGTTGGTGTACATGTACGGCCAGTTGATGGCGTACGCGGTGCGGCCCTCGACGAAGGCCAGGTTGGTCTCCTCCTCGGTGGCGGCGGTGGACTCGCCGGAGATGACGCCGTCGTCGTAGGCGTCAACCAGCGCCTGTAGGCCGGCCTTGGACTCGTTGGAGTCGACGGTGACGTTGCCGTCGTCGTCGAGAACGGACCCGCCCCAGCCCTCCATGAAGCCGACGGTGTTCACGGTCAGGCCCTCGTACTGGCTCAGCTGCAGGGTCAGGCACTCGACGTCGGCGGCCTCGGCGTCCTCGCAGGAGGCGACGAGTTCCTCCCAGTCGCCCGGTTCCGCGTCGATGATCTCGGTGTTGCGGAAGAGCAGCTGGCCGTTGGTGTTCTGCGGCAGCGCGTAGAGAGTGTCGTTGTAGGTGGCGGATTCGACGGTCGCATCCAACAGCCCGCCCGTGTCGACCGCCAGGTCGCCCTCGAGCGGGGCGAGGTACTGATTGGCGGCGAAATCGGCGGTCCAGATGACGTCGAGGGCCATGACGTCGTAGTCGGAGTTGCCGGCCTGCAGCGACTGCACCAGGGTTTCGCGCTGGGCGTCGGCCTCGCCGGGCAGCTCGTTGAGGGTGACCTCCTCGTCGGGGTTCTCCTCGTTCCAGGCGTCAATGATCGGGATGAGCTTGTCGGTGTCGTTCGCGCCCATCGCGAAGGTGATCGGGCCGCGGCCGTCGGTCTCCCCGGCGTCCGGGGCGGCGACGTCTCCGCCGCCGTCGCTCGTGTCGTTGCCGCAGGCCACCAAGGTGACGGCGGCCAAGGCTGCGGCGGCGAGAGTGGCCGCCACCTTACGGGGCTTGGGCAGGGTCATCGGGTCCACCTTTCGAGTTGGTCAGGTGGTCATGACATTAGTGAATTGACACACGTCGCCACAGCGTTTTGAGGTAAATCACCCCCATTGGGACGGGCGGACGCCGCTGGATCAGGTCATAACCGCAGTCCGGAGGTCTGATCAAACCGGTGCGCGACGGCGGGGTCGTACGCCAGCTGTACCCGCTCACCAGGGGAGAGGCGCCGGCCGTCGGTGATGCGGGCGACGAGCCGGTCACCGTCGCAGTCGGCGTAGACATAGGACTCGGAACCGAGCTCCTCGATGATCGTGACCGCCCCGTCGCGCACCACCCAGCCAGCGGGGGCGGTGGCCAGCGCGTCGAGCAGCGACATCGCCTCCGGCCGCACCCCCAAAGTCACGCCGTCGCCGGGAAAGAGGTTCATCGCCGGCGAACCGATGAAACCCGCGACGAACTCGTTGACCGGGGCGTCGTAGAGCTCGCGCGGCGGGGCGACCTGCTGCAAAATCCCGTCCTTGAGCACCGCCACCCGGTCACCCATGGTCATGGCCTCCACCTGATCATGGGTGACATACACGGTGGTGGTGCCCAGCCGACGCTGCAAAGACGCGAGTTCCGCGCGGGTCTGCACGCGCAGCTTCGCGTCCAGGTTGCTCAGCGGTTCATCCATGAGAAAGACTTTCGGGGCGCGCACGATGGCCCGTCCCATCGCCACGCGCTGCCGCTGACCGCCCGACAGGTCCTTCGGCTTGCGGTCGAGCAGCTCGCTCAGGCCGAGCAGATCCGCGGCCTCGCGCACCTTGGCGTTGATCTCCGCCTTCGGCAACTTGGCCAACTTCAGCGCGAAACCCATGTTTTTGGCCACGCTCAGGTGCGGGTACAGGGCGTAATTCTGAAACACCATCGCGATGTCGCGCTCCCCGGGCTCGACGCCGGTGACGTCGCGGTCGTCGATGAGGATCCGCCCCTCGGAGACCGGCTCCAGGCCCGCCAGTGCGCGCAGCGTCGTCGACTTGCCGCAACCGGAGGGGCCGACGAGCACGAGGAACTCCCCGTCGGCGATCTCCAGGTTCAAGTCAGCGACGCTCGGGCTCTCGGCGCCGGGGTAACGGATGGAGACCTGCTCGAATGTCACCGTTGTCATGAAAGAAAGCTACCACGCGACAACGGTCCGGAACGGCGAAAACCTAGATGATTGATTCCTGGGGGCAGCACGGGAGTCGCTACCGATAAATAAAGCGAGAGTGTTGAAAATCGAAGTCGGGGACAACAATCTCAACACTCTCGCACCAGCGGTGTATGTCGCCACCGACGACTACCTCAACACCCACCTGAGCAGCATGTTTCCCTACATCCCGCAGCAGTCTGGTTACAACAAACGCCAACGCCGTCTCACCGCAGTGATGCAGCACGTCATGGCGCACCTGAGCGCCTCGACCGGCCTGCTGGGCGACGATATCTGGGTCGTGGACTCCGCCCCAGTCGAATGCGGCCACTCAAGGGAAACAGCCACACGCTCCAACCTGGCCGGCTATGCGGACTACGGCTGCTGCGCCTCGCACTCCCGATTCTTCTGGGGTCTGCGCCTGCACCTGGTGGCTACGCTGCATGACCTGCCGGTCAGCTACGCCGTCACCGGGGCAAAAGCCGATGAACGCCAGACGTTGCTGACGATGTTCGATGCCGCGCAAGTGTGCGTGCCTCCTGGGCAGGTGATCATGGCGGATAAAGGCTACGACGGTGCCTGGCTGGAAGAAGCGCTCAACGGTGGTGGCGTCGAGTGGATCCGGCCTACCCGCAAAGGCGAGGCGCCCAGGCCCGGCAGGCAGTTCCTCAAGCCCTTACGTCAGCGGATTGAGCCGGTGTTCGACACCTTGAAGGCCAGCTGGGTCTCGAACAACACGGCGGTAGGACCGTGGCTGGGGTACTCAGCCGGGTGATGCGGCGGCTGTTGGCGTTGACCGCGGTGATCTGGCACAACCACACCACCGGGCAGCCGGTGCTGCGGTCGCTGATCGCGTATGACCACTAAACTCCCAGCACGCCCCAGGAATCACTCATCTAGTACTCCGACGGTCGTTTCCGTGACTTTTTTATCTCGGATCGCGCGCGTTTTCTTTCCAGACGACGCCGCTGCGACCCCCGGGTGGGTTTGGTGGGGCGCCGGACTACCGGCGGGGCCACGGCCTCGCGTAACAGAGCGCTGAGCCGTTGTCGGGCTACGCTTCGGTTCCGCCGCTGCGAGCGATGCTCAGAGGCGGTGATGGTGAGCACGGTCCCGGCGAGTCTGGGACGGAGATTGGCTAGGGCCCGTTGCCGCTGCCGCTCGTTTAGCGCTGTGGTGGTCGCGAGATCAATGCTGAGTTGGACCCGCGAGTCAGTGGTGTTGACTCCTTGCCCTCCGGGACCGGAGGCGCGGGAGAACTGCTCCTGCAACTCGCGGTCCGGAATGAACACCCCCTGTGGGGCGCCGGGACCGGGGGACACACGCACACCTTTCACGCCCCTAGTGTCCCACATGCCAGGGGCCGGGGCGATCCGCTAACCCCAGTCCACCTCGTCCCATCCGGACTCGCGGAAGCGCAGGTACTCGCCGACGACGGCCGCCCCCAAGTCATCCAGGTCCGGGGCGGTGACCCGCCCGCCGGCGCGGTCGGCCAACTGTTCCAGGAACTGCGCCAGCCCAGGATCCTCGCCTAACCGGAAAAACGTCACCTTCGCCCCGCGCCGGGTGATCCGGTCCAGCTGGACGACGGTTTTGCGCAGGGTTTCGGGGTGGGTGGGCCAGTTGAACCAGGCCTCGCCCCATTCCTCCAGGTGAGCGGTGGGTTCACCGTCGGTGACGATCAGCAGCGTGGCGTCCATGCTGGGGTGGCGGGCGAAAAAACGCTCGGCCAACAGCAGCCCGTGGTGCAGGTTGGTGCCTTGCTCCTGCACGGGCGGCAGGGCGGTGAGTTCGTCGACGTCCATGTTCATGGCCAGCCGGCCGAAGGTGATCAGTGCGAGTTCGTCGCCGCGGAACTTCGTGGACACCAGGTGATGCAGGGCTAAGGCGGTGCGTTTCATCGGCACCCACCGCCCTTCAGCGGCCATGGAAAACGAGGTGTCCACCAAAAGCGCCACCGCGGACTGGGTGCGGGCTTCGGTTTCGACGACTTCGACGTCGCCGATCTCGAGGTGGACCTTCCCGGTGGGTGGCTGCCCCTCGGCGGCGCTGCGTTGCAGGGCGTTGGTCACCGTCCGGGTGACGTCCCAGGCGGCGGTGTCGCCGAATTCCCAGGGGCGCGACGCCCCGGTCTGCTCGTCGGAGGACCCGGATAAACGGGTGTCGCGGGAGCCGGTGCGGGCGCTCAAGTTCTGGGCGGCGTCGTTGAGCAGGGACTGGCCGAGTCTGCGCATCGCCTGCGGGGACAGCCGCAGGGAGCCGTCGGCGTCGCGGCGCAGCAGACCGCTGTCGCGCATGGCTCGTTCCAGTTCCGCCAGCGTGCGGGCGGAGACGGCCGCGTCCTCGCCGAGCTGGCGGCCCAATGCGTCGAGGTCGATGTCGGTGGAACGCGCCCCGTCGTAGCCTTGGCTCAGCTGCTCGGACAAGGCGTCCAACTCCGCGAGATCCTGGATGGCGCCGGTGCCGTCGCCCAGTCCCAGGCCCTGCTCGCCGGAAAATTCCGCCGATCCGGACCAGTCCAGGTCCGGGCGCAGGTCACGCAGGTTGTCGTCCAGCGCCCCCAGTTGATCCATCAGTTCCTGGGAGCCGAAGGCTTGGGCGGACAGCTCCATCAGCTCTTGGCGCTGTTCCTCCGACATGGAGTTGAGCATGCGCTGGGCGGCCGCCGAGCGCTGCGCGAGCGTGTCGATGAGTTCGTCGAC
>CALZCR010000120.1 GCA_945631445.1 uncultured Corynebacterium sp.
CTCAGTGGGAGCGAGATATTCGAGTTGTTTCATCGTCCGCTCACCTCTTTGACGGCGGCGAGGATGCCGGCGTAGGCGCCGCAGCGGCAGAGGTTGCCGCTGAGTCGTTCGCGGATCTCTGCGTCGGTGAGTTCCACCTCGGCGTCGAGGTCCTCGGTGACGTGGCTGGGGTGGCCCTGCTCGGCTTCGTCGAGCATGCCGACGACGGAGCAGACCTGCCCTGGGGTGCAATAACCGCATTGGAAGCCGTCGTGGGTGATGAAGGCCCGCTGGACGTCGTGTAGCTGACCGTCCTCGGCGAGTCCGTCGGCGGTGACGATCTCCGCGTGGTCGTGGGCGACGGCCAGCGAGAGGCAGGACAGTTGGCGGCGGCCGTCGACGAGCACGGTGCAGGAGCCGCACTGGCCGTGGTCGCAGCCTTTCTTCGGCGAAGTGTTCCCCAGGCGCTCCCGTAAGGCGTCGAGCACCGTGGTGCGCGCATCCAGAGTCAGCTCGTGGCGGGTCCCGTCTATGGTCACGTTGATGGTGTAGTCCATCGTTTCTCCCAGGGTTGAGGGTGGGGTTACATAGGACACAGGGGCAGGGTGAACGCCAGACTAATCACATTCCCACTGATGCGCTAGGACGCATGCCGGCGCGGGAGGCTCGCGGCACAGGAGCATGGCCGGCGTGCAGCGTGAGCTTCGGATCATGACAGCCATGGCCGGAGCCCTCGTCTTGGCCGGGTGCACGGCCGAGGAACCGGCGTCGGACGGCCACGCGCGCTGGAACCCGGAGCCAGGCTTATCGACGGCCCCGTCAGCTGCGCCGTGAGCCGGGCGGGCGTGGCGTGGAATTGATCATCCAGTGTTCACGTGTCACTACGTCGGCGGGAACGAAGGAGATCAGCGGTGGGCCGAACCCCGCACTACGGCGAGGCGTCCCGGCAGCGCACGCGAGGTTCCACGCCTGACGTGCACATATGGACCCAAAGTATGGACAATCGTGCATTATTCAGAAAAGTGTGTTAGCATTTATACCTGGGTGTGACCACATTCAAAGTTTTGAACTATAAATGGCGGCCACCGTAGACCTCTTCCCCGAGGTGCGGCGGCCCCTTTGTTTCCCCGCAGAACGCGCAAGGTGAGCGCGTTCCGAAGGTCACGGCAAAACCATCGACAATAAAACATTGAAGAAGACCGCCTGCAGTGCGGCTCGGCGCCCCGGTACACGAACTTGGTGGGCCCCTGCCCGGCAGATGGTCTTCATGGCCCGCAGGAACGGGCCGGAAAGGCACGTTTGACTAAGCGTATTGCAATCATCGGGGCAGGTCCGAGCGGAATGGCGCAGCTGCGCGCATTCGAGTCCGCACAGAAGAAGGGTCATGAGATCCCCGAAATCGTGTGCTACGAAAAGCAGGACGACTGGGGCGGCCAGTGGAACTTCACCTGGCGCGCCGGCACGGACAAGTACGGCGAGCCCGTGCACACCTCGATGTACCGCAATCTCTGGTCGAACGGCCCCAAGGAGGGCCTGGAGTTCGCGGAGTACACCTTCGACGAGCACTTCGGCCGCCCCGTCTCCTCCTACCCGCCGCGTGAGGCGCTGTGGGACTACATCGACGGCCGCGCCAGCAAATCCGACGTGAAGAAGTACGTGAAGTTCGCCCACGCCGTGCGGTGGGTCGACTTCGACGAGGACACCAAGACTTTCACCGTCCACGTGGAAAACCTGCGCACCGGTGAGACCGAGTCCAACGAGTTCGACAACGTCATCGTCGCCTCCGGCCACTTCACTTTCCCGAACGTCCCGCACTTCGAGGGCATCGACACCTTCCCGGGCCAGATCGTCCACGCCCATGAGTTCCGTGGCGCAGAGAGCTTGGCGGACAAGGACGTCCTGCTCATCGGCGCGAGCTACTCCGCCGAGGACATC
The DNA here is from genome assembly GCA_945631445.1 of uncultured Corynebacterium sp. Classification (GTDB taxonomy): domain Bacteria; phylum Actinomycetota; class Actinomycetes; order Mycobacteriales; family Mycobacteriaceae; genus Corynebacterium. The sequence continues at coordinate 1,915 of CALZCR010000120.1, forward strand.
GGTACCCAGGCCTTCAAGATGGGCGCCCGCTCGGTGACCTTCTCCTACCGCAGCGCGCCCATGGGCTTCGATTGGCCGGAGGGCATGGAGGAGCAGCCGCTGATCGAGAAGTTCGAGGACGACGTCGTGCACTTCTCCAACGGCGTCTCGCGCAAGTTCGACGCCGTGATCATGTGCACCGGCTACATTCACCACTACCCGTTCCTGCCGAGCTCGCTGGCCCTGGACTCGCCGAACAACGTCTACCCGGACAACCTCTACCGCGGCGTCGTCTGGGAGAAGAACAACCAGATGTTCTACCTGGGCGCCCAGGACCAGTGGTTCACCTTCAACATGTTCGACGCCCAGGCCTGGTACGTCCGCGACGTCATCCTCGGTGAGCGCGAGCTGCCTTCCAAGCAGGAGCAGCGTGCGAGCATCGACGAGTGGCTCGAGCGCTTCGACAAGCTGGAGACCATGGAAGACCAGGTCGACTTCCAGGGCGCCTACGTCCGCGACCTGATCGAGCAGACCGACTACCCGATGTTCGACCTGGACGCGGTGTGCGGGATTTTCAAGCAGTGGATCCAGTCCAAGCGCGACGACATCCTCAACTACCGCGACGTCACCTACACTTCCGTCATGACGGGCACCACCGCGGCGACGCACCACACCCCGTGGATGCTGGAGCTGGACTCCTCACTGGAGCGCTACCTCTCCGCCCCGGCGCGTGACGACGCCCGCGACATCTTCGAGGGTCGCGAGCCGGCCGCCGAGCGCAGCTAGTTCACTTCGGCCGCGCCCCTTATACCAGGGGCCACGGGTACTGGTAGTGCGACCTGGGGTGTGGCAGGAAAGGCAGGCGCACGATGCGGGCGGCGCGCCGCTGCAACGCCTCGACTTCCGCGGGGTGGAGCAACTCGGAGATCTCCGCCGGCACGTCGTCGATGAGCGGCTCAATCGCCCCCGCCCACTCCGCGTCGATGCCTTCGCCCGCGAAATCCCAGATCACGGTGCGCAGCTTCGGCTCGAAGCTGAAGCATAAACCGTGGTCGATGCCCCACACGTGGCCGTGCTCGTCGATGAGCACGTGCCCGGACTTTCGGTCGGTGTTGTTGGCCAACAGGTCAAACACGGCCATGCGCCGAAACTGGGCGTGCAATTCCGGCCGCTGCTCCAGCACCTGGAGGTAGTGGGAGCCGTCGTGCTCGATGTACCACTGCAGCGAACCGACGCCGAAGGGGGCGTCTTTCCGCACGATCGTCGGCGGGACGAGGTGCCACCCCAGGTAGTCACTGAGCACAAATGCCGCCCGCTCCCGCGCATGCAGGCCGGGCGGGAAATCCCACAGCGGCTGCTCGCCGACCTCGGGTTTGTAGATCGCCCACCCGTAATTCTCGCCGAGGGTGGCGTCCAAGGCCAGGGCGAGGTTACTCGACTCGGGCAATTGGGCCACCAGGCCGAGCTCCCCGTGCTCCAGCAGGTGCAGCTCGTCGTCGAAAGGCGGCGTGGGCACGCTCATCGCCGCCTCGCCGCCCGCAGCCGCCCCAATTCCCCGCTCGTCGTGTTGACCGCCACCATGCGGGTCGAGCCGTCTTGCCTGAATTCCGCCACGGAAATCGAGGCCGGATCCACGGCCGCCCCCTGAAACTGATCGAGGTCTTTGCCCTGCAGGTGCGTGATCGCCGCCTTGAGCGGATCGGCGTGGCTGAAGCAGGCGATCACCTCCCCGGGGTGACGTGCGGCGAGGCCGTGCAGCGTCTCGACGATGCGGTCACGCATCTCCACGAACGACTCCCCGCCCGGGAAGCGGAACTCGGACGGCGTTTTCTGCACGGTCTGCCACTCCGGGAGTTTCGCCAGCTCGGTAATCTGCTCGCCGGTCCACTCGCCGAACTCGCATTCCAGGAGGCCGTCGTGCAGCGTGGCCTCGAGCCCGAAGTGTTCCGCGGTGGGGGCGGCCGTCTCCCGCGTGCGCTCCAGCGGGGAGGCGTAGACCGCCCGGACCGGCAACTGCCCCACCCGCTGCGCGACGGTGCGGGCCTGTTCGCGGCCTTCCTCGCTCAGGTGCAGCCCCGGGGCTCTGCCGGGCAGCACTTTCCCGGTGGTCGGAGTGACTCCGTGGCGCACCAACAAAATGATTGTGGAAGAGGCGGCCGGGACGTCGGAAACGATGTCAGTGCCCATACCGCCCGCAGCTTAGTCGCCGAACGCCTGCGAGGCCACGCTTTCTTCGGCCCCTCGACGGGCGGGGGTTTCGGGGCTAGCCTGGCGGTTGTGACTGCCAAGCCCTCTGTGTCCACGATCGGTGAGCTGCGGGCCACCGACTACACCCACCGTCCCCTGCGCGAAGAGATCCGCGAGAACCTGCTGGCCAAACTCGCCGCCGGTGAGGACCCCTGGCCGGGTCTGCACGGTCTGGAAAGCACCGTCATCCCGCAGGTCGAGCGCGCCTTGATCGCCGGCCACGACATCGTCCTGCTGGGTGAGCGAGGCCAAGGCAAGACCCGGTTGCTGCGCTCCATGACGGGGCTGCTCGACGAATGGATCCCCGTCGTCGCCGACACCGATCTGCGCGAAGACCCCTACGCCCCGATCACCGAGGCCACCCGCCGCCGCCTCGAGAAAGAGGGCGACGACCTGCCCATCGAGTGGCTGCACCGCGACGAGCGCTACGCGGAAAAACTCGCCACCCCGGACACCTCGGTGGCGGACTTGATCGGCGACGTCGACCCGATGCGCGTGGCCGAGGGACGCCGCCTGGGCGACCCGGAGACGATCCACTACGGGCTGATCCCGCGTTCCAACCGCGGCATCGTGGCCATCAACGAGCTGCCGGATCTGGCCGAGCGCATCCAGGTGTCCATGCTCAACGTCATGGAGGAGCGCGACGTCCAGATCCGCGGCTACATGCTGCGCCTGCCCCTCGACGTGCTGGTGGTGGCCTCTGCGAACCCAGAGGACTACACCAACCGCGGGCGCATCATCACCCCGCTGAAGGACCGCTTCGGCGCGGAGGTGCGCACCCACTACCCGTTGGCGTTGGAAGACGAGATCGCCGTCATCGAGCAGGAGGCCGAGCTGCTGGCCGAGGTGCCCCCGGCGCTGCTGGAGATCCTGGCGCGCTTCACCCGCGCCCTGCGCGAGTCCTCGGCGGTGAACCAGCGGGCGGGCGTGTCCGCGCGTTTTTCCATCGCCGGCGCCGAAACCGTCGCTGCCGCGGCCCGTCATCGCGCCGCCGTGCGCGGGGAAGACGCCGCCGTCGCTCGCCTCGTCGATCTGGAGGCGGCCGTCGACGTGCTCGGCGGCAAGATCGAATTCGAGCCGGGCGAAGAAGGCCGCGAGTGGGAGATCCTGGATTACCTGCTGCGCACCGCCACCGCCGCCACCGTCCGTGAGCGTCTGCGCGGCGTGGACTTCTCCCCGCTGATCGAGGCACTCGACGGCGCCACCACCGTCTCCACCGGCGAGCAGGTCACCGCGGCCGAGTTCCTCGCCGGGCTGCCGGAGCTGGGTGAGTCGGACCTGTACAGCGATCTGGCCACCGCTTTCGGCGCCACCGACGACGGTACGCGCGCCAGCGCCATTGAGCTCGCCTTCGAGGCGCTCTACCTCTCCCGGAAGATCTCCAAGGATTCCGGCGAGGGCACCACCATCTACGGCTGAATCATCGGCTGAGGAGGCCCCTATGTCCACGAGCCACACCTCTTCCGGCCACGGGCGACGTTCCCGCTACGGCCGCTACACCGGCGGGCCCGACCCGCTGGCCCCGCCCGCCGACCTGACGGAAGCCCTCGACGCCGTCGCCGAGGACGTCATGGCCGGCTACTCCCCCGAACGCGCCCTGCAGGAGTTCCTGCGTCGCGGCGGGCGCGGCCGCGAAGGCTACGACGACCTGGCCCGCCGCCTCGCCGAAAAACGCCGCGAACTGCTGCAACAGCATAATCTCGGCGGCACGTTGCAGGAGGTCCAGAAACTTCTCGACGACGCCGTCCTGGCCGAACGCGGCCAACTCGCCCGCGACGTCATGATGGACGACACCGACCGCACCCTCCGAGAGATGCAGCTGGAGAACCTGCCGGACTCCACCGCCGCGGCGGTCAACGAATTGTCGAACTACGATTGGCAGTCCACCGACGCGCGCGAGAAGTTCGAGCAGATCAAGGACATGCTCGGCCGCGAATTCCTGGACCAGCGCTTCGCCGGCATGAAGCAGGCGCTGGAAGGCGCCACC
>CALZCR010000121.1 GCA_945631445.1 uncultured Corynebacterium sp.
CCGGCGACAATGCGCGGTTTTTGCGCCGCTGGTTCGAGGTCTCGTGGTCGACGACGTCGCTGTCGGGTCAACGGGAGGCGACGCGGTGGGTTCCCTACAACAAAGGCGGCGGGTCCCGGCGCTGGTACGGCCTGCGCGAGCACGTGATCGACTGGGCTGAAGACGGGGCGGAGGTCAAGGCCGCGCAAGCGAATACGTCGCGGCGGGCGCGGGTGGCCAACGAGCGGTTGTTTTTCACCGAGGGGTTTACCTGGAGCACGGTCTCCCCCGGCGCGTTCGGGGCGCGCTATACCCCGGATGATGCCATCTTCGACAACGGCGGCAGCACGTTATTCGCGGAAGATGAGACATTGTGGTCGTTGGGCGGGGTGCTCAACACGCGGTTGTCCGCGCGGTTGCTGGAGTTTCTCGCGCCCACGATCAACACCCAGCCCGGAGACGTGGCTAGGCTGCCGGTCCCGGAGACGTTGCCGGAGATCGGCGCGCAGGTGCGGGAGTGTGTGGCGATCGCGAAAGCGGATTGGGATTCCTATGAGACGTCCATGGATTTTCAGGCCAGTCCCCTGCTCTCTTACGAAGGTTCCCTCGCGCAGCGGGTGACGGCGCATCTGGCGGACGTGAAGGCCCGGCGCGCCCGGATGCGGGTGCTCGAGTGCGAGATCGAGGAGGCGGTCAGCACGGCTTTCGGCGTCCCTGCCCCGGCGCAGACTGGTCGGGAGCCGACGTTGTCGACGCCGGATGAGGCGTCGGTGGCCGCGGATGTGGTTTCTTATGGGGTGGGGTGTGTGCTGGGTCGTTATAGTGTGGACGTCCCGGGGCTGGTGTTGGCGGATCAGGGGTCTTCAGGGCGCGATTATCTGCGGCGGGTGCCGGCTCCGTCGTTGGTCCCGGCGGAGGCCGCTGTCGTTCCCCTGTGGGCGGGAATGCGCCATCAAGGGGATTTGGTCACCCGTTTCGAGGAGTTTGTGGCCGTGGCGTTCGGGCGCGATCAGGTGGCGGAGAATCTGGAGTTTCTCGCCTCCTGCCTGGGCGTGACGCGGGTCGAGGACTGGTTCCTCGGGCCGGCCGGGGGTTGTCGTTTCTACGCGGATCATGTGCGCAGGTATAGAAACCGGCCCATCTACTGGTTGTTTTCCAGCGGATCCGGTTCTTTCAACGCGCTGATGGCCATGCACCGCTACGGCCCCGACACGTTGGCGCAGGTCGACGGGCAGCTCGCACAGTATCGGGAGGCGGCGCAGGACTCGCCTGATCCCCGCCTGCGGGGTGTGTCGGCGGAGATCGAGGCCTACCGGGATGAGGTGCTCTCGCCCTTGCTGGGGGATCCGCCGACGGTGGACCTCAATGACGGCGTGCAAGCCAACTACCCGACGTTCGGGGCGGCGCTGCGAAAAGTGACGTCCCTTTAGATCGGGGTCTTGGTGGTGCAGTCGATGCGGGTGTAGGCACGGCCCTTGTCGTCGACGGCGTTGGGAGGGTAGCTGCCGCCGTAGGCGCGGCATCCGGTGTACGAATCCACCTGCGGCGCCCCGCCGCCGGACGGTGGCTGGGCCGGGGCTTGAGGCGGCGGCGAGTTCCTGGGTTGCGCCGGTGCAGGTGCTGGCGCGGGGGCCGGCGCGGGGGCCGGCGCAGGCTCCGGAGTGGCGGTCGCGGCGTCGCGCTCGGCCTCCCGGGCGGTGTGACGCTGCTCCTGCTCGATGCGACGTTCTTCTGCACGTCGTTCTGCCTCGAGGCGGAGTCGCTGCTCCTCGGCAGCTTTCTCGCGTCGTTTCTCGTGCTCTGTGTCCGCGGCGCGTTCCAGACGCTCCACCATGGGGCGGGTCTTGTCGTCGCCTTCGTAGGCGACGCGCACGAAATGATTGTGCACCGCCGTACCGTCCTGCTGCCCGTCCCGGAGCGTGGCCTGGGCGCGCTTGTCCAGGTCTGTCCGGATGTTCGACAGCGATCGGCGGTGGTCGTCGAGTTCGTCGTCGCTCACCGAGGCGAGGCCGACCGCCGCCAGAGCGGCCAACGCCGCGGCGGTGTCTTCGTGGAAGGACGCCGGCGAGCAGCCTAATTCAGGATCGTGTATCCCGGCGCCGGCCTGCTGCGCCTGTTCTTCCGCGGCCTTGACCTACGGATAGAATTTTTCGTTGGGTTGATACAACGCCGCCACCCCGTACCCGCCGCGCGCGATCTCCGCGTTGATTAAGGCGTCGTCCCCCGCGAGATAGACTCCGGCCAAGAGACGGCCGTACCGGTCGGTGTCCTCCACGTCGGTGTCCAGTTCCACGGCAGTCCCCGTCGGTAATAACTCGGTGAGGTAGTCCTTGGCTTCGTGGGCGTAGCAGCCCTCCAATTCACCGGTGCCGTCCATCTCCGGGGTGTCCACGCTCAGCAAGCGCACCCGAATTCCGGTCTCCCCGGCGTCGTTGCCCACGATGATCGTGTCGCCGTCGACGACGCGCTCCACGGAATATTCGGGGGCGTCATCGGAGATGACCGCCCACCCCACCCCGGCGAGGGCCACCAGCCCGAGCGCACCCACTGCTTTCATCCAACTCATCCGAGCATCATCTCAAGGTTGGTGTCCCCGAGAAATCACGCCAGTTCGATGTGGGACTTCGCCTTCCATTCGTGCAGCTTCGCCTCGCCCTCCTGCCGCCACTCGGTGTAGAGCCCGGAGACGGCGCCGTCGGAGAGCACGGCCTCCAGGGACTGACGCAGAAGCTCCTTGGCCTCCGGGGTCTGTATTTCGGCGACCTGCTCTTCGGAGATGCCTTCGGGGAGGTTGCCGCCGGCCAGGTGCGCCATCGCCACGACCAACGCCCCGTGGTCGGATTCCAGATAACGGTGTCCCTTTGTCGGCAGCAACTCCTTCAACGGGACGGCGTCTTCCTTGATGTCGTCGAGAAGCTCCGCGGCTTCCTCATTGTCGAATGGTCCTGTGTTCCACTTGTCCATGAATCACATGATAAGGGTGTCACCGCCGTGGCATGGACCCGCCCTCGGTCACACCCTCATTGCCCCGCGCCGGGGGCGTACGGCGTGTGCCGACGCCAGCCACATGTCCAACTCCCCGGTGGCCTCCCAGATCGCATACAGCGGCGAGAGGTGCTCATCGAGGATGAACTCGTATTGCCGGTCCAGCCACGCGCGTGCCTCGACGGTGCGCAGCGGGCGCAGATCTTCCTCGGCGATCCCCCGCGGCAGCCGCCCCGAAGCGCACCGCTGCACCAACGCGGACAAGGCGATGATCACGGCGGCGTCCTCGGTGTCGGGGATCGCGGCGGCGGCGCAGTCGAAGAGGAACTGGTCGAAATTGAAACAGTCGGAACGAAGATCGCGCAACAGGTCCTGCGCCGCATCATTGTCGAATGGACCGACATCCCAGGTACCCATATCCGGTCACCGTAACGTGCGATAGCGAACACCAGTTGAATGCCAGGAGAACTCTTCCCGTCCTTTCCGGCACCACTTCCGCAGGGAGGCACCAGAAGCGGCCTCTTCACCCGGGCCGCGTTACACTTTCCGCCATGCCTCGTACACGCCCGTTCCTCGTGCCCGTCGCCGCCGTCGCCGCGACGGGCCTCATCGCCGTCTCCGCCCCTTCCGCCCTGGCGGACACCGCCGGCCCCGCGGGCGCCTGCGCCGCCATCGGCGGGACAGGCGCCTCCGGACCGGGCTCCTCCGGCGGATCGTCCTCCCGCACCGGCGCCGGTTCTTCCGCCCCGATGCTGCGGGGCACCCCAGGCATCTCGCTTCCCGTGCTCGACGGACCGACGCAGGCCCTGCAACTGCTCACCGGACCAGGTTCCCCGCAGCGCACCGACCGGCAATGGGGCGTCGCCGGCACGGATTTGGGGATCGCGTTCACCGGCGCCGACGGCGAGACTTTCTTAGCCTTCGGCGACACCGTCGCCTGCGACGGCTCCGCCACCGATTGGCGCTCCAACGTGCTGCTGCGCACCGGCGACAGCGACTACGCCGACGGTCTGGACGTCGACTAGGCCCTGGCCCGCGACGGCTGGACCGACCAGCGCGCCAAGGCCGTCGAATTCATCCCGTCGTTGAAGATCCCGGGAGTCGAGCACACCGTCATACCCACCTCCGGCGTCGCGGTGGGCGATGACCTCTACGTCGACTACATGTCCGTGCGCAGCTGGGGTGCCCCCGGCGACTGGTCCACCAACTACGCCGCGACCGTGCGCTCCGAGGATGACGGCGAAACCTGGGAGCTGGTGCCTGAGTCCGTGCGCGTCAACGGCGACACGAACGTCGCCGCCCGCGTCATCGACGCCCTGCCGTTGCCCGCAGACCTCGCGGCCGTGCGACCGGGCAACGACAACCTCCAGATGACCGCTCTCGCGCACGGCGACGACGGTTTCCTCTACCGTGTCTCCACCCCCTCGGGGCGTTTCGGCGACGCGGTGCTCTCGCGCATCGAGGCCGAGTCTTTCCCCGACGAATCCGCCTTCACCTTCTGGGACGGCGCTAAATGGCGGGAAGACGCCGCCGACGCAGTGCCCGTCATCGACGGCCCGGTCTCCGAATTGTCGCTGAGCTACAACGATTACCTGGATCAGTGGGTGGCGCTGTACATGGTGGAGGGCGCCGGGGTGGTCATGCGCACCGCCGACGAGCTCACCGGGGACTGGAGCCGGCAGCGCATGCTCGTCGACGTCGACACCGTCCCGGATCTCTACGGCGCTTTCGTCTTGCCCCACAACGATGGCCCGCACTTGTATTACGTGGCCACCACCTGGTCGGACTACAACGTCATGCTCATGCGCACAGACCTCGAGGAATCCGGCTCCGCCCGCTCCCTGCGCTCCGTCCGCGACACCACCGTCGACGACGGCACCGAGGTCGTCGACGTGATCGATTACTCCGACCGGGTGTCGACCCAGGACCGGATTGCGGTGCCGGCCTCACCGGCCGCGGATGACGCGGACTAGTTGCTCGACCTGCTCCCCTAACGCTTCCACTGGGCCGTTGTTGTCGATGACGACGTCTGCGGCGGCCAAGCGTTCGGCGTCGTCGACCTGCGCGGCGATCCGGCGACGCGCGTCTTCTTCCGTCAGGCCGCGGGTGGACACCAGGCGCCGGATCCGTTCCTCCACGTCGACGTCGACGACCACGGTCAGATCCATGTGCTTGTCCACGCCTTGTTCCACCAGCAGCGGCATGTCGTAGACGACGGCGTCGGCGCCGGCGTCCGCCGCCTGCCGAAAACGCTGCTCCCGTAACTGCCGGATGCGCGGGTGCGTGATGGAGTTGAGGAGCTCGGTGTGTTCCTTGTCGACGAACGCGCGCGCCGCCAGCTCCGGGCGGTTTAAAGAGCCGTCGTCATGCAGCACGTCCTGCCCAAAGGCCTCGGCCAGCTCGGCCAACGCCGGTTGGCCCGGCTCCACGACCTCGCGGGCGAGCTGGTCCGCGTCCACCACCGGAAAACCGTGTTCGGCGAGCAACGCCGCGACGGTCGACTTCCCGCTCCCGATTCCTCCGGTGAGTCCAATCATCTTCATGATCTCCATGCTAGCGAGCACTAAGCTCAGGGGAAGAACAAGGAGGAAGAATCATGCTGACATACGAACGCGCCCGGAAAGTGGCGGAGGAGACGCTGGGAAGCCGCACCGCGGCCAATTCCTACACCAACGGCACCCACGCCGTATTTTACCCGGCGCCCACCGTTGTAGCGGACGGAACGGAGGTGCCCGTGGTCGGGCTCGGCCCGTGCGTCGTGGAGCTGGACACCGCCCAGGCGCAGGTGTACTCCACCGCGCACGAGACATGGCCCGAGTGGGTCGCCCATGACGAAGGCCGGTCTTTTACCCCGCGCGATTAAACGCCTGCGGAAAGGACTGACGGGCCCCGCCTCCTTTGGGGAGGTGGGGCCCGTCAGTGTTCTACGCGGCGGTTAAGGCGTGCGCCTTAGTTGCCGGCGAGCTTCTCGCGCAGTGCGGCGAGCTGCTCATCGGAGGCCAGGGAGCCACCGGTCTCTTCCGGCTCGACGGAGGCTGCCGGAGCAGCAACCTCGTCGTCGGTCTCGGAGGAGTAGTTGGCCGGAGCCTCGGCTGCCTCGGCGGCGGCGGTCTGGAGGGTGTCCATGTCCTCGGCGTAGATGC
>CALZCR010000122.1 GCA_945631445.1 uncultured Corynebacterium sp.
CCAGGGCGTGGGTGACGCCGGCTGCGCGCAGGTCCTTGACCTGGGCGGGCCAATCATGGGACTCGACCAAAATGGCGTTGGCCAATTCGGCCGGGGTCACACCATCGAAGGTGATCCCGCACTGCTCAGCCCACTGCGCGGCGAGATCGGCCGCGGCCTGGTTGCCGGAGTGGTGGAAGGGGTAGGCGACCGGGAGCGCGTCGAAGAGCGGCTCGCGCGGGGAGCCGCCGAACAGGGCGTCCTCCAGCTGGGCGTTGAACAGTTCCGAGTCGGCGGTGATGGCCTCTTCGGCGGCGGCCAGCTGCTCCGGGGCGCCGGAGAGCACGACGTGGGTCGGGCCGTTGACGACGGCGATCTCGACGCCGTCGATCTCCGCGATCAGCTCGGCGACGACGACGCGCGGCAGGCCGCGCACACTGAGCATGCGGGCGCGCGGGTCGGTGGCGCCGGCGACGTGGCTGGCGGCGGTGCCCATGAGCACGGCGAAGGCCAGGGCCTGCTTCGGCTGACGCGCGGCGACCACGCCCAGGGAGCCCTGGGAATGGCCGACGAGCTCGGCCTCGGCCAGGTCCAGGCCGAGGTCGCGCAGGTGGTCGACCGCGGCGATCTGGCCCAAGACGATGCCCGGGACGCTGACCGCGGGGTGGGCGTCCATGTCGAGGGCGGTCGCGTCGGCGTCCGCCTCGAGCAGGGATTCCAGGCGCTCCAGGGCGCCCGGGACGGTGGAAGCGATGGTGCGGGCCACCGGGCCGGTGGTGGCGCGGGCCTCTGCGAGGGCCTCAGCCAGTCGACCGACCGAATGGTGGCTGGCGGCGGCGTTGGTGAGCACTGATTGCCACGGCGAACCCTGGCCCGCAAACAGCAGGGCGGGGCGATCCATGGCGAGCAGGGGGGTCAAAGACATGGGGGACGAGGTCCTTACTTTGCTGAACAATAGCTTTCGACTACGCCACCGTAACCTACGGGCGCGTAGATAGTTTAAAACCTTCCTGCCAATGTGGTGAGAATTACGAATGTATAACGGTGGTGGGCGTTTTGCCGCCGGGCCAGGACCTCCCGACCACCCACTTTTTGGGGGAGATGACCTAGAGTCCACACCCGTGACAGAACTCAAAGACTGGCTGGGATACGCCGCCGGGGAGATGGGCATCGAAGCCCACCGCATCCCCGTGGTCATCCTCTCCGCCATCGGCATCTACCTGGCCTTCCTCCTCCTCGTCCGGCTGTTCACGCCGCGGGTGCTGGCGCAGGTGACCATCTTCGACGCCGTGGTGCTGGTCATGTTCGGGGCCGTCGCCGGCCGCGTGGTCATCGGCCACCCGCCGTCGCTGGCCGCCGGCGTCATCGGCCTGGCCACCCTGATGGTCATGGAGGCCATCTTCGGCGGCCTGCGCTCCACCCGCGGTTTCCGCGCGCTGCTGCAAGGCAGTCCGGTGCTCATCGTCGCCCACGGCGAGATCGTCACCGCTGCGCTGCGACGCACCCGGTTGACCTCCCGCGATATCCATACCCTGCTGCGCCGCGCCGGAATCGGTTCCTTGTCCGAGGTCCAGGCCGTGATCGCGGAACCCACCGGGGACATCTCCGTTTTTCGCGTCGGCCAACCCCTCGACGAGGAGGCGCTGCGGGACGTGATCGGAGCGGAACGGCTGAAGTAGGGGGCCCGTGCGTGGGCTAGAGGCCCGGGCACATGACACGGGTGGTTGTCGGCGGGGCACTTATTTTCTGCACGTGCAGAATGACGGGCGGTCCTCCAACCCGGGGCTGACCTGCCCGCATGCCGGATGCTGGTTGCCTGGGTGGACAAACTGACATGTTTTCCTCCGGGCGCATGGCCACAATGGGGAAGGAACGTGAACCCGACACCTGTTTAGGAGCACTGTCCATGGGTGAAACAATCGCCGGCATCACCGTCCCCGACTCGGCGCTGGCGAAAGACGCCACCGCCTTGGTCCGCGACGCCACCAACGACTTGATCTACAACCACTCCCGCCGCACCTTCTTCTTCGGCGCCCTGCGCGGCGAACGCGACGGCCTCGATTATGACCCCGAACTGCTGTACGTGGGGGCCATGCTCCACGACCTGGGACTGACGGAGAAATACCGGAGCGACGACCAGCGCTTCGAGATTGACGCCGCCAACGAAGCCCGTAAGTTCCTGCTGGACAACGGCCTGTCGGACCAGAAGGCCGACACCGTGTGGACGGCGATCGCGCTGCACACCACCCCGGAGATCCCGCTGCACATGGGACCGGAGATCGCCCTGGTCACCCGCGGCGTGGAATACGACATCATGGGCGCGGATTTCGACACCGTCAGCGAGGCCACCCGCGCCGAGGTCGTCGCCGCGCACCCGCGCCCGGACTTCAAAAACGGCATCCTCGCCGCCTTCACCGAGGGGCTCAAGCACCGTCCGGAGACGACCTTCGGCAACGTGAAGGCCGACGTGCTCGCGCACTTCCTCCCCGGCTTCGAACGCGGTGACTTCGTGGAGGTCGTTAAAAACAGCGCCTGGCCGGAGTAGGGCAGAAGGTCGACGCGCTGCTTGTAGGAAGAATGTGCGGGTGGCCGCCTCATCATCTGACGGCGGCTCCGTGCTCGCATCTGCGGGTTGGTGCGCCTCAAGGCGGCGGCAAGCCCTACTTCTGACGAGTCATTGCGCTGCGGGGCTTCCTGGCAGGTCAGGTAAAACCACTGCGCTCCGCGACCCTCTTGTGCTTGGCCGCAGGGCCAGTGATGGCCACGTCATGCACATTCCCTGCCCTGTCTGGACGAAGCAGGCGCCGTAAGGGGGCCTAGGTGCAGTCGAGTGCACCATCTCGCGCCACCTGAACCACACAAAGAACCGGCCTCCCCGCTGAGCGGGGAGGCCGGCGTCGACAAGCGTGACAGGAGGTCAGGTTAACGCGTGAGCACCCGGGTCTTGGCCCACTTGTCGTTTAAGCCCTGGGTCCTGTCGCCCATGAAGGCGAAGATGAAGATCAGGATGCCGACCAGGTTCGAGGCCCACCCCAAGAACGGGATGGCCGGGATCAGCAGCCACACGTTGCGCAGCGCGGACTTGAGCACCGGCAGCTTCTGGCCGTCAGCGTCGACCGCCCGGATCCCGGCCGCGCGCTTGCCCAGCGTCTGGAAGTTCGTGGTCTGGCAGAACGTGGCGTAGAAGAAGAACAGCACCGCAGAGAACACCGTCATCGAAGCGCTGAAGGACGTCAGGTCGGTGAGGAAACGGTTGATCTCCGCCTCGGTCTCCGCCTGGGGCGGGGTCGGAATCGTGAAAAAGATGCCGGCCAGGATCGAGCCGAGGATGCCGACCACGATGGAGTCGAGGAAGTACGCCAGCAGGCGGCGCCACGGGCCGGCGGCGTTCGGGGCGCCGGGATTCATGTACGTCGGATTCGCCATCGGAGTGCCGTAGTTCGGCCCGCCATAATTGTTGGTCGGGTATCCCGGCTGGTTGCCGCCGTAGCCCGGGGCGCCGAAGGGGTCATTCCCGTACGGCGAATACGGGGAGTTCTCCGGATGGGAGTAGGGGTCGTAATTGTTGCCGCGGTTGTAGTCGGGCGGGCCGGGCCGGGAGTCATTCTCGTCGAACGGGTTGCCGCCCGGGTTCTGGGGGTGGGACATGTTCGAGGCCTTTCTGAGGGGAGAAAATCCGAAGATTTCACTGCTAGTTAAGACGGTAAACGATTCGCCGTCTTAAAGCTTCCTCACCCCCGGCTCCGGGAGAGGGTCAGGCGAGGGAGAGGAAGATTTTTTCCAGGCGCTGCTCGTCCAACGAATCCGGGCCCTGCTCCGTGATGCACTTGCGCATCCCCGTCGAGACCACGAGGTAAGCGGCGCGGTTGACGGCGGTGGAGACGGCGGACAGTTGCGTGACGATGTCCTCGCACTCCTCGCCTTCCTCCATCATGCGGATGACGGCGTCGAGCTGGCCACGGGCCCGCTTCAGGCGGGTGGCCGCGGGTTTGACCTCAGCGGGGTCGAGTTGCATGGCTGCGCTCCTAATCTATGAACGGTGATTAATGAATGTTAACAGCCGACCAGGTGAGGTAACCGCCGTCGAGGTTCGCCGCCTCAACGCCGAGATTCTCCAGCAGGCTCACGGCCACGTGCCCGCGCTGCCCGACCCGGCAAAACGCCAGCACCTTCTGGTCCGCCAGCTCATCCATGCGGCCGCGCAGGTCGTCGACCGGGATGTTGACCGCCCCGGGGATCGTGCCCCGGGCGAACTCGCCCTCGGTGCGCACGTCCACCAGCGTCCACCCGTCGGCGACGGCCTGCTCGACCTCGTGGTACTGGACGGTCTTCTCGCCGTTGGCCAGGTTGTCGGCGATGAACCCGGCCATGTTCACCGGGTCTTTCGCCGAGCCGAACTGCGGCGCGTACGCCAACTCCAGATCCGCCAGATCGGAGGCGCTCAACCCGCCGCGCATGGCGGTGGCGATGACGTCGATGCGCTTGTCCGCGCCCGCCTCACCCACAGCTTGGGCGCCTAAGATGGCGCCGTCGGCGGCGTCGACCACCAGCTTCAGGTGGATCTGTGAGGAGCCGGGGTAGTAGCCCGCGTGATCCTGCGGGTGCAGGTGGATCACACGGATCTCGCGGCCTTCTGCCCGCGCCCGCTTCTCATTCCAGCCCACCGAGGCGGCCTGCAGCCCGAAGACCCCCACGATGGCGGTGCCAAGGGTCTTCTGCGAGGTCGTCTTGCGACCGGTGATGACGTCCGCGATCAAACGTCCGTGCCGGTTGGCGGTCTGCGCCAAGGGCACCAGCGTGGCGTCGCCCGAGACCGCGTCGCGCTTCTCCGCGGCGTCACCGAGCGCGAAAATCGCCGGGTCACTGGTGCGCTGCGACTCGTCGACGACGATGCCGCCGCGCTCACCGACCTCCAGGCCGGCCTCTTGCGCCAACTCCGAGGCCGGCCGCACGCCGATCGCCGCGACCACCATCTCGGCCGGGATGACGCGGCCGTCGCGAAGCTCGACCTGCTCATCCGTGACATTGACCGTGTCCGCGCCGGTGAGCACCGTGACGCCGTTGTTTTCCAAGTGCTTGTGCACGTAGATCGCCATCTCCGGGTCCAGCGGCGCCATGATCTGCTCCGAGAACTCCAGCACCGTGACGTCGACGCCGCGGTGGGCCAGGTTCTCCGCCAACTCCAGGCCGATGAACCCGCCGCCGATCAACGCCGCCGTCTTCACGCCCGCCAACGCCTCGGTGATCCGGTCGACGTCCTCGACCGTGCGCAGCGTGTGCGCCTTCTCGATGCCGGGAATATCCGGGGTCACCGGCGCCGCGCCGGGGGAGAGCACCAGATGATCGTAGGCCTGGGTGACGCGCTCGCCGGTCAGGGTGTTCGTCAACGCGATGGTCTGGGCCGCGCGGTCGATGTCGCTGGCGCGGGTGTGGACGCGCACGTCCAGATTGAATCGGGCTTTCAGGGATTCTGGGGACTGCAGGAGCAACTCGTCGCGCTCCTCGATGACGCCGCCCAGGTAATAGGGCAGGCCGCAGTTGGCGAAAGAGACGTAGCCGGAAGCTTCGACGACGATGATCTCCATCTGTTCGTCGCGGCGGCGCAGGCGGGTGGCGGTGGACATGCCGCCGGCGACGCCGCCGACGATCACGGTGGTGGTCATGGGATGTTCTCCTTGGGTGGGGTTAGCGTTGGAAGAGGGCGGCGAGTTTGGCACCGAGGCCCGGGGTGGGCGCGGCGTCGCGGGGGCAGGTGCACCACTGGTCGGCGGGGACTGTGGCTTTGACGGCGTCGACGTGGTTTCCGCAGCCGTCCCAGGTGGTTTTCTGGCAGGTGGCGCAGGTGACGGGGTAGCACATGATGGAGGGTCCTCTCGTGGATGCCTTTGCGGTGTGGGGTAACCGTCAATATACCCTAGGGGGTATCAGGTGGCAAGGGTGCGCCGCCCCGAAATGACAAAAAGTCCCGCCCCTCATACGGAAGAGGAGGGACTTGGGGCGGACGAAGAATCAGCCCTCGGCGCTGATGCGCTTGACCAGCTCGTCGCGCACCTCACGGCGGGAGATCTTGCCCATCAGGTTCTCCGGTAACTCCTCGAAGTG